>JBBQGO010000104.1:0-7791 GCA_038323125.1 Pyrinomonadales bacterium | reverse complement strand
TCTCGACCAAGGGCAGTGCCAAGCACCCCTTCATCGACAAGGTCGTCGAGGCGACCAAAACCGTCCGTGCCCGTATGCCCGATCTCGCCATCGACGGCGAATTGCAGGCAGACGCCGCACTTGTAAGGTCGGTAGCAGATTCAAAGGCGCCTGGCTCGCCGGTCGCCGGCCGGGCAAACGTCCTTATCTTTCCCGACCTCAACGCCGGCAACATCGCCTACAAGCTAACCGAACGCCTCACCGGCGGAACCGCCATCGGCCCCATCCTGCAGGGCCTCGACCGCCCCTGCAACGACCTCTCGCGCGGCTGCACTGCACAGGACATCGTCGACGCCGTCGCAATTACAGCCGTGCAATCGCAAGCGAGGAAAAACGGGGTGTAGAGTTTTTTGAGTTTGGTGAGTTCGTTGAGTTTTCGAAGGTCGGCGCTTCGATCAGACATATCTAGGCCGCCTCTGATTCGTTGGAAGTAGTGTGGCTTGATCCCATTCCGAGAGGCGAGATCGACGCGAATATCTAAGAGGCGTTCGAGATAGTTTCCGAGATTAATGAATTCGACTCCGGCCGGTGCACTGAACTCAACCAGGATGTCGACGTCGCTGTTCTTTGCGCGCATAAGACCCGAACAAGGCAATGGACTTGATCCTGAAACGATCATAGAGCTCTGCCCTGTGCTCCGAAAGTGTTCTTTGAATTTGGCTTAGGCTCGTCATTGTTTGTCCTTACCGATTTAATATGATCTTTTCTAACGCCGGCCTTAGCTATTCAGTTTCGGCCCCCGATCCCGATATTTTATCACGGATCTACGGGACGGGCGGCTAGAGGTAACTGATCCTCCGCGGCCTCCCAGGTTATACCCAACACCCTGTCGATCTGCCGGGGCAGGTTACCCCGTCCGGTCCGGACGAGTTATCTTTATAGCCGATCGTTCGGCGAACGATCGAAGGCAGGCGGGACAGAGACAGTCGCTGAATCGTGATTTGATCGCACCGGCCTGCAGTTCGGAGAGCTTTACTTCGGCACACCAACAACCTTCTAACCTGGCACCGCAGCCGAATTCAACTCCGCATGACTCGCAGATCCTGGGTTCACCGGCACCCGTCGCGGCATCATCAGTCATAAATGCTCTCCATACCTTTTGGCTTCGTCTTCCAGCGTCTGTGTACCCACATATACTGGCCCGGGTACGCTCGGACGATGTTCTCGATCTCGGCGGTATACGCGGCTGTCGTCTCTAAAACGTCCTTTTCCAGGTCGCCGGTGTTAAACGGTTCGAGCAGGCGGCCATGGACAAATTTATAACGCTTCAACTCTTCCTGCCAGACGCAGAAGGCAGGAAAGATCAATGCCCCGGAACGAATTGCAAGCATCGCGGGCCCACGGCTCGTGCACGCCGGCATATCAAAGAAGGGGACAAATACGCCTTGCTTTGGAACAGAATTCACATCGGCGAGAACGCCGAGTATGCCTCCGCTGCGCAGCAGCCTTACGGCTGCCGATGCCGAATTGAGCTTATTGATGGGGTTATTGGCGTAGCGGGTCCTTAGTCCGGTCAGCATTTGCTCGATCTTTGGATTATCAAGTTCGCGGGCAAGATAACTGATCGGCTCATAGAGTGCCGCAAAGCCCAGGACGAGAAGTTCCCAGTTGCCCAAATGCCCGGTGGTGATCAGGACGCCCCTGCCCTCGCGCTTATTGCGTTCATAGAGGGACCGCGCCGTTTCGTCCAGCTCAAAATCGATCATTGCCTTTAGGTCCGACGCTTTGATCTTGTTGAATTGGCTCAGTTCGCCCAGGACACGGCCGAGATTTTCGAAAGTTTGTCGCAATATTTCTTCGTGTTGGCCAGAGCTGTTTTCAGGAAATGCGCGCTCAAGGTTAGACATGCCCGCTCTCCGAAGCCGGGGCATCGCAAGCTGGAAACCCCGCATTAGGGCCGTACTAACCCTTATAGCTTCGTATCTCGGCAAAGCGCTGAGGAGCGCAGCAGCACCGCGCGCGGCAGCGAATTCGGCCAAGGTTAGAAGTTTGTTTTTGGGTCCGATACCCATATTCTACTTCGTCCATCGACAAGTGGCATCTCGGCCGACATCACTTCTGATCAGGTCTTGTTCTCGACCGGCGTTTCAGTGTCTGGCCGCGTCTTCCACCGGCGATGTATCCATATCCATTGATCCGGATACGCCCTGATGACGCGTTCGATCGCCGCGGTGTAGAGAGCGGTTGTTGTAATAATGTCCCGCTTTCGGTCGCCTGTATTCACCGGTTCGATGATCTTGTCGTGGACGATGAAGTATTTGCCCTTTGCCTCGTCCCAGATCGCAAACATCGGAACGATGACCGCATTCGCTCGCAATGCCAGCATCGCCACGCCGCTTGCCGTACAGGCAGAAACGCCGAAAAATGGTACGAAGACCCCTTCCTTTGGATGAGAGTTGACGTCGGCTAAAACCCCGACAGCACCGCCTTCGCGCAAGGTTCTCAAGACCGGTGCGGCCGCGTTTGTCTTATCGATCTGTCGATTTCCCAGCCGTGTGCGGATGGCGAGGACCATTGCCTCGATACGCGGATTATCCATGCGGCGGGCGAGAAAGGTTAGCGGCTCAAAAAACACCGGAAACGAAAACGCCTGCAGCTCCCAGTTGCCCATATGGCCGCCAAGGATGATCCGGCCGCGTCCTTCTGCCTTTGCCGTTGCGTAGGCCGCTTCGAACTCCGCGTCCGGATGATATTCGACCAATTCCGTAAGGTTTTTCGGGGTCAGACGGCCGAATCCGCTCACCACCGCCATCACGCGCCCAAGGTTGTGAAAAGCTCCTTTTAGAATGGCCACTCGTTCGGCATCGGTCTTTTCCGGAAACGCCCGCACGAGATTGTCGAGCCCCACTCGCCTCAACTTGCCCAACAGGCGATACGCGAGGCCGCCGATCGCGATGCCGGTCCGTACGGCAGTACGCCGGGGAAGGATACGCATGGCACCGAGTATCGTCCGCATGCCGGCATATTCCGCCCATATTTGTACTCCGCTCTTTTTTGTCATTTGAAAACTTGGGGCCTGCTCATACTTTAGGAACAAACGCGAGCTAATTCAATCGATGGTAACGCCCAATTAACTGTTACAAAACTCTTACAATCGCCGTCTCTACTACCTGCTAAGGTTGTAAATAGAGGATCGTTCCAGCGATCGGGTTCTAACAAGGGGCATTCAATAATCATGGAAAATGTAATCGAATTTACGCCTTCAAAGGCCGGTAAAATTAATTGGCACACGATCTTTTTTGTCACGGCATTTCATATTTTGGCCGGTGTTGCTTTGTTCAACCTTAGCTGGTCAAACGTTCTCGCCGCATTTATCTGCTGGTGGGTCGCGGCGAGTTGGGGTGTTGGTATCGCATACCATCGTCTGTTGACACATCGCGGATTCACTGCGTCAAAGTGGTTTACACGAGTGCTGGCAACTTTCGGCACGCTCGGTATGCAGTCGGGCCCTATCACATGGGTCACGACGCATCGCATTCATCACGCATTTACCGAGACGGAAAAAGATCCGCACAGCCCCCGCAACGGTACGTACTGGTCGCATATCGGCTGGATCTTTCGCGGAACGGCTCAGGCGCATCCCGAGTCGGTACGACAGCGTTACTCGCCCGATCTGATGCGTGACAGCTATCTGGTCTTTATCGATAAATACTACTATCTGACGACAGTAGCGGTCGCGGCCGGGTTGTTTGTTATCGGCGGTTGGTCGATGGTTCTGACAGCTATTTTTCTGCGGACGGTTATCAGTTGGCATTTTACATGGCTTGTAAATTCGGCTACGCATCTTTGGGGCAGCCGGCGATTTGACACCCGCGACGATTCGCGTAATAACGGATTGGTCGCCGCGGTTACCTTTGGCGAAGGTTGGCATAACAACCATCACGCCTTTCCCCGTTCGGCCAGGCATGGCTTGACGTGGAGGGAATTCGACGTCAACTGGGTGCAGATAAAGCTGATGGAAAAACTCGGCCTCGTGAAAAATGTTTACGCGTACGACCTCGCGGATGGAGCGGAAGAAAATACAGAACTGCAAATAGCGGCATAAGCTGATCAAAAATACACTGGATCGAAAGGGCAAACGTAGAACTCGCTTTTACTTTTGCCCTTTTACTTTTTACTTTTGATTTATCATGCGACGGCGAAAGACCGCATTATTTTTCATTATCCTCGGCATCAGCCTCTCGATGCTGGCTGTCGCACTCAACATCGGCTGGGTCCTGCTCAATCTTCGTCAGGTCGCTCTGCTGGTTTTTGGCGTCGTCTTTTTCGCCCTAATAATAACGGGCCTTATCCTGAACACGATCTTTTTGGTACGCGAGATCCGCCGCAATGAACAGCACGACGCGTTTCTCAATGCCGTAACTCACGAACTAAAAACCCCCATCGCCTCGATCAAGCTATATCTTGAAACACTGAAAACCCGCGATGTCTCTGAAGAAAAGAGGCTCGAATTTTATGATGTAATGCTCGCCGACATCGACAGGCTGCTCGGGACGGTCGAACAGGTCCTGCAAGCGAGCAGGGCCCGAGAGAAGCGATTAAAGATGAACGCCGAACAGGTCGATCTCGCTGCCCTTTTGACCGAAACGATAGCGATGGTACGTACGCGTAACAAAATTGAGGACAGGACCATTAAGCTAACTAAACCAGTTGATGACATCAAGGTGCTCGGAGACCGTGACGACCTCAGAACGGCCTTTGCCAATTTATTGGACAACGCCGTTAAGTACTCGGACGGCGACCCAAGGATCTCAGTCAAACTAAGGACATCTGTTACGAACAAGGCCGAGGTTTACATAAAGGACAACGGGCGCGGCATCGCCCGTGCCGACCTGAAACGCATTTTCAAACGCTTTTATCGGGTACCGGGCATGACGTCGGCAGCAAACAGCACCGGCCTCGGCCTGGCTATTGTCCGATCGATCATCGAAAAACACGGCGGCCGGGTCGGGGCCGAGAGTAAGGGTGCTGGTAAAGGGAGCACTTTTTTTGTAACACTTCCGCGTTTATGAAAAAGATACTGATAGTCGAAGACGAAGCCCATCTGGCGGACGGCCTTAAGTTCAATCTCGAAGCCGAAGGCTATGCAGCCGAGATAGCGCCGGATGGCGAGGCGGCGCTAGCCTGTCTCGCCCGCGGCAGGTTTGACGCCGTCGTTCTCGATGTCATGCTGCCGGCGATCAACGGCTTTGAGGTCGCGAGGCAAATGCGTGAGGGGGCCGACTACACTCCGATCCTGATGCTGACCGCGCGGGGTCGTCCTGAGGACGTACTCAAAGGTTTCGAGGTCGGAACGGATGATTACCTTGCTAAGCCGTTTGATCTGAACATCTTCTTTGCACGGCTCAACGGGCTGCTTCGGCGCCGGCAATGGATCGAGACCGGGCCCACGACGGACGCCGTCGGCAGCACTGTAAATGTAAATGGCCGCTCGATCGATTTTGAAAATCTTGAGCTGAAAAGTGGAGAGGAGCTCATACAGCTTACGCTGATGGAAGCCAAACTCCTGCGTTATCTGATCGGGAACGAGGGACAGACAGTGTCGCGCAAGGCCATACTCGAGGAGGTCTGGCAGCTGCAGGAAGACACTGATACGCGTGCTATCGATAATTTTATAGTACGCCTGCGAAAACACCTCGAGGATGATCCGGCCAACCCGATGATCGTCCGGACCGTGCGCGGCATAGGTTACAGGTTCGTTGACCCGGACTCAGGTCCCGTGTAACTCTTCCTCGCCAAGACCCTTACTCGCTGCCGCCAATTCTCATGCAGTTCGAAACGCCACAGCTCGATCTCAGGCGCGATCGAGCGTGCAAAATATTCAAAATCACGGTGAAAGCTCCACGCTGGGGCCGCAAGATAGATCAGGGCCGGTTTGTCGAGTATCGGACGACCGTCAAACAGGTCCGCGTCGGCTAATATCCCGCGCCGCCGCTGCAATTCGATCTTTCGCCAGTAGTCCACCGCCTGAAAGACCGCCTCGCGGTCTGGCTGCGTCTTTAGCTCGATGATCACGAGCCTGCCGTCGCGGCGGAGAGCGAGTAGATCGATCTTGTCGTTCGATGAACGAAACTGATTGTAAATAGGCGAAAGAATAAGATTGGCGTCAAGCAGATCGATGCTGCGGCGGAGAATTGACTCGAGCCAGGCCTCAGGGGCAGTTCGATAGTATTCGTGGCGCCTATTGGACGCCTCAGGATCGCGGTAGGCCTTGAGGATGGCGATCATCTCCGTTATGTCGACCCAGGTCGTGTCATTCAGGGGCCGCCGGTCACGCCCAGTCCCAAACCACGCCTTTTCCTCACCCATCATCGTACGTACCCTTGCAAATGGCAGGCCCGCAAATCGCAGTGTCTCGCCCTGCTTTGAAATGATAACGTCGATGTTTGCGGGCGTAAGGCCGATGATCATTTGCGCCGTTTTGCTCGGCCCAAGCCGATGGGGCAGAACGAGTTTTTTTGGTTTCTCGCGCCACAGTTCGCGGATCTTTCGCTTTGGCAATTCTACCAATCGGGCAGGGTCGGCCTTTCGGTCTATCTCAAAAATGGTGAGCTTGCTTTTCCAGCGGTCGTTCAATAACGCATGCAGCTTTTGTGCATTCCTGGCCTGTCGTTTCTCAGAGATGATATAGGCTTCGTTGACCGGACGCATTTTTCGGAGGGCGAGTCGCTCGAGCCACAGCATTGCGGCTGTAAATACCGGTTCTATGGTGAGCGTACCGGTTATATCGGCGATCGCGGCCAGCGGCTGCTTATCCGCAGAGTCAAAATTGATCTGGGCAAGACGCCCGTTTTCGGTATTGAGTGCCACGCGCCCAAGCTTGGTACCCGGCAGGCTATCAACTATCAGCGATGCGATCTCATTTGCCTTTTCCAGGCGGGCAAGTTCTATCTCCGCAGTTAGCTCGGCCGCCGCGGTACGCGGTATGAGCCGCATCGTTTCCCGTTTGCGAGCGAACGCACCCGCTACGTCGATCGTGATCTCACCCCCGACATTGGCAAAGCCATTGAGACGCCATGTGTGGAGGCCGTTATCGTCCAAAAATCCGAAATGGAGTTTAGGGCCATCGCCAGCTATCTCGATCTCGTGCTGTTCAAGAGGGAAGGTCCGGCCAAGCTCGCGCACAAGGAGCCATTCGGGATGGCCCGCGACCAACTCGCGCAGTGCGTCGGCGTCTACCATTTATAATTCTCGGCAAAATATTTCATCATCGCCGCTGACCAGTCTGCGTAACCCTGTTCGGACGGGTGTATACCATCGGCGAAGAAGCCCTCGATCTCTACCCCAACCGGCTGCGGGTAATAGAACACCCGGGCCATATCGCGCGTGAATCCACGTATATTGGCATCGTGCATCCGAGAGAGTTCCCACAGTATCGCCTTGATCGGCTGAGGAATAACCGGCGACAACACGATCATCGGGCAATTGGTGATAAAGATAACCGCTTCGGGATGTGTCCGGCCCAGGATTCCCAAGAGCTCGGACATGTCGCGCCGCCATTTGATCGGACTCGAGAGCTTCATAACGTCGTTGCCGCCGAGTCCGACGAGGATATAGTCGAAGTCGGCATCCGGCATCCGGGGCACAAGTTCGGCGATGGTCCGCCTGGCCGTAACACCGTTCTTGCCGATCACCGTCCATTGCACCGGCCGGGTTATGTGTTCGCTCAATTGTTTTGCAAATTGTCCTGCGAGCGCGAGTTCGTGATTGCGGGCACCAAGGCCAGCAACCGTCGATTCCCCCAGGACCAAG
>JBBQGO010000103.1:0-7813 GCA_038323125.1 Pyrinomonadales bacterium | reverse complement strand
GCAGGTGAGTATTGACGACGATCGTGATGTCCTCACGACGATAGCCCGTAATGTCTAGAAGGGATTCAGCGAATGGCTTGTCGCGATAAACGCCGTACATGGCAGTTTCCCTGGCTGACCATTTTTCGCCGATACCTGTTTCGATAAGTATCTTTTCGCCCTGTGCCTCGACGAAGAGGCAGTTCATATTGAGCCGTACCCTATTTAGATCGTCGGGCGGGCATACCCGCTCCCAAAGAACGCGAGGGACGATGCCGAACATCGCCCCTCCGTCCAATCTGAATTCCGTATCCGGAATTATTTCTATTCGGTAATCACCGAGCTGCATATATCAGTGATCGTTAATAAACATTCCCTACTAAGACAGCAATCCGAAAAGCTACTTTTCAAGTTCCGGCTTCGCCGCAGGAGCTTCTTCCCCATCGGGACCGTCATGGCCGTGTGGGTCACCGCCTTCGGGCATGCCCTGCTGGGGCATCTGCATTTGCTTCTGCTGCATCTTCTTCATCTCTTCTTCTGAGATCTCCGGGACCGTGAAATCGTCAGGGACCTGTATGTTGTTCGCTGCTACGATCTCATCCAGGAACTTCTTTTCCTTTTCGGTTTCAAGCTTGTTTCGCACATATTCTTTAACCGGAGCTTCGCGTGCGGCCGGGTCGTCAGGATCCTTAAACCCAGTAGAGATGAGGATATGGCTCGCATCATAGGTCTCAACCGGCTTTCCGTTTTGATCTTTTGGCTCCAACTTCCTCTCCAGCTTGACTATATGAAAACCAAAATCGGTCTCAACGAGTTCCGGGGCGACCTGGCCGGCTTCCTGCGCCAATGCGGCCGCCTCGAACGGTGCTACCATCCTTCCCTTGGGAACATCTTGATAGATGCCGCCTTGAGGTTTACCATCAGGCCCCTTGTTGCCGGGATCTTCCGTAAACTCATTGGCAAGGGCAGCAAAATCTTCACCCGCCTTTGCCCGGTCAAGGATACCCTGTGCCTTCGCGCGTTTTTCAGCAGGATCGAGTTCCGGATGCAGTGCGATATACTCAGCAACTTCTTCGTCCGTCACCTTGGTCTTCTCGGTTACCTTCTCTGAATATAGCCGAGCGAGAAACTGGGCCTGCTGAAGCTTAACCTGGAGATTGGCCTTCGCGACAAACTCCGGGGTCAGTTCGCCCGACTCGGCCTTCTGATCATATTCGGCCCTATAAATACGGATCTTTGCGAAAACATCGCGTGCCTGAGTTTTCTCTTCTTCGCTGATCTCACGGTCCTTCATTTCAGGGCTGCTGCTCTTCAGAATGTGAATCTTCGCATTCAGAAATTCATCAAACTCAGCGTCAGGGGAACGTTGATCCGGCGAATTCCCAAGACCGATCTTTTCCATTGTCCGGCCGAACCAACTGCTGCCGGGCTGCGGCGTTTCATTTGCCCAGAACGCATTCACGCGGTCTTCCGTTATGAATCCGAACGGAGGCATAGGACCCTTGTCCTTGTTGATCTCGCGGTCATAATTAACAGCGAGGATCTCAGCACGAATGCTGTCCAATTCCTGCCGGTTGATGGGGTCGTCGGCGAGGCCTTCGCGCTGAGCCTGACTTGCAAACGCAAGCAGCTGCTTCAGGTTGTCCACCTGCTGCTTTTTCATTGTCGGGTCTTCTTTCAACCGTTTGAGGATCATCGGGTTGCTCTTGGCGACGTCCGCCAACAGCATTTCGATCTCAGCACGGCTGATCGAGTTGAAGGACTGGCTGCTGTGCCCTCCGACCTTTTGTTTCCAAACCACGAGTCCCGCTCCGATGGCCAGGATCGCAACGATCAATATCAGTCCTTTTGTTAAATTGCTCAATTCTTCAGTCCTCTCTTACCCAAAAATCTAATAAATTCCAAACGGTTATAGTATCAAACAAGAAAAAATTCAACTAATTAAAAACGATTATCGTGCCGTCTGCACCAGTTCAAGCAAAACGCCGTTCGACGCCGATGGGTGTATAAAAGCAACAAGGCACCCTTCGGCACCGGTCCGGGGGATTTCGTCGATCAGACGCACGCCCTGCGAGCTCAACTTGACCAATTCTGCTGCGATATCATCAACCTCGATAGCAATATGGTGAATGCCGCCGCCTCGTTTTGCCAGAAACTTTGAGATCGGCGAATCGTCGCTGGTCGGCTCGAGCAGTTCGATCCGGCTTTCACCAAGCGGCAGCATGGCGACGCGTACCTTCTGGTCGTCGACGGTTTCAGTGTGGATATTTTCAAGTCCCAACGAGCCGGCCCAGAACTTTAACGCTTCATCGATGCTGTTTGTTGCGATTCCAAGGTGATTGATCTTCATTTTGAATTGATAATCTCTTCGACCGCGGAGTAGGGGTCGTTTTTCTTTTCCGCGATAGCCGCGGCGAGTTCGTCCAACCGTTCACTAGTGCCATTACGGCTCATCAGGTCCGCCAAAAGCCGCTCTTGCAGCAACTCGAGCAGTCGCCATCGTGCAATAGCCTTTCGCCGTACCGTGCTGCCGCTGCCCCCGGTTTGGAAGGCGTAATAGGCTTCGATGGCGATCGCGAGGTCTTCGATGCCTTTGCTTTCTGTCGCGATCGTTTTGACGATGGGCGGATTCCACATATCCGGCCGGTGGGCCAGTGAGAGCAAGGCCTCTAGTTCTTTCTGAGTTCTTAATACTCCCTCGCGATCCGCCTTGTTGATCACAAACACATCGCCGATCTCCATAATGCCGGCTTTGATGGCCTGGATATCGTCCCCCATTCCCGGTACCAACACGACGACGGAAACATCCGCGGTCTTAACGATCTCGACCTCATCCTGACCGACGCCGACGGTTTCAACGATGACTTTGTCGTAACCCGCCGCATCCAGTATCGCCACGGCATCCACTGTCGTCCGCGAAAGGCCGCCGAGATTGCCACGCGTAGCCATTGAACGAATAAACACATTTTTATGCAGGCCTATAGTCGCCATGCGGATGCGATCACCGAGTATCGCCCCGCCCGAGAACGGGCTCGAAGGATCTACACATATAATCCCGATCTTTTCGCCTTTATCCTTGTAGTAAAGAGCGAGTTTGTCGACGAGCGACGATTTACCCGCACCTGGAGATCCGGTGATGCCAAGCACCACTGCCTTACCGGTCCGCGGAAAAACGGCTTTCATGAGGGCAGCCGCATTGACCGACCCGTTTTCGACAGTCGTTATGGCCCGGGCTATTGCACGCGGATCGCCTTCGAAAAGCTTTGGAATAAGATCTTTGTAGGACATCGTCGTTCACATCATTTTCGCATTCTTTCGCTTGAATACAAAAAAAGCGGGCCTTTGAGAGACTCGCTTTCATGGTTTTCGTAACCTGGTTTTGTTTTACATCTGTCCTTCGTCTGCCGACGGCCCATAGATCGATGGTACGGGGATGTCATTGAGACGCAGGTAAACCGAGATCGCGAGCCGAATAAACGTCAGTCTCTCAGCAGCTGCTTAGCGATCACGAGCCGTTGAATCTCGGACGTGCCTTCGCCGATGGTGCAGAGTTTTGAATCGCGCCAGTATTTTTCGGCCGGGTAATCTTTCGTGTAGCCATAGCCGCCGTGTATCTGGACCGATTCTTCTGAAACCCGAACGGCGGTTTCGGATGCGTAGAGTTTCGCCATCGCCGATTTTTGCGTCACGGTTTTCCCCGCGTCTTTCATCGCGGCCGCTTGCAGCGTAAGCAGGCGCGAGCATTCGATCTCGGTTGCCATATCTGCAAGCTTAAATTGTATCGCTTGAAATTCGGCGATCGGCTTACCGAACTGTTGCCGTTCCTTGGCGTATTTGATCGCAGCCTCATAAGCCCCCTGAGCGATGCCAACAGAAAGGGCCGCGATGGATATACGGCCGCCGTCAAGCACCTGCATCGCCTGGAGAAAGCCCTCGCCTTCGGCACCCAAGCGGTTTTCGTCCAGCACATAACAATCTTCGAAAACGACCGACGATGTTTCTGACGCCCGCATTCCGAGTTTGTTCTCTTTCTTATCGGAGCGAAACCCTTCCATTGACTTGTCAAAGATAAATGCTGAAATACCCCTATTGCCCTTTGTCTTGTCGGTTACGGCGACCGCGACGAGGGTATTGCATGCGATCGCGTGGGTTATAAAGTTTTTCGAGCCGTTCACCTTCCATCCGCCGTTAGAACGGACGGCTGTCGTTCGGGTGCCTGAAGCGTCAGAGCCCGCCTGGGATTCTGTAAGGCCCCATGCACCAAAGCTCTCACCGGCCACCAGCGGGACAAGATACTTTTGTTTTTGTTCTTCGGTACCAAAGGTAAATATATGGTTAGAGCAGAGCGAGTTATGAGCTGCTACCGATAAGGCCACAGAGCCGCAAACGCGGCCAAGTTCTTCGATTATCGTGGCATATTCTACGTAGCCCATCCCGGCACCGCCGTACTCTTCAGGGAAAAGGACACCCATCAGGCCAAGCTCAGCGAGCTTCGGACGCAATTCGTCGGGAAAGTGCTGCGACTCGTCCCATTCCATGACGTGGGGCCGGATCTCGCTCTCGGCAAATTCACGGATACTGTATTTTATCTGGAGCTGCTCTTCTGACAATTCAAAGTTCATATATGGTGTTTTGTAAGAATATTCATATTTACACAACGAAATAGGGGTCGCAACTTTTCGATGTCCGATTACTCTCTATTGCGAATAACTGCCCACACTCGATAAGATTAGGATCATGGATTGGAAAGTTAATATTTTAAGTACGAACGAACAGATTAGAGAACTCCTGGCCGATACCAAAACGATAGCCGTGCTGGGCATCAAACCCGAATCGCATTCGAATCAACCGGCATTCTACGTGGCGAAATATATGGCCGGCGCCGGTTACGATGTCATCCCGGTACCGGTTTATTATCCGGAAGTTTCGGAGATTCTCGGCAAACCGGTTCACCGCAGCCTGGCGGAGATCGACGGCGAGGTTGATCTGGTAAACGTATTTCGGCGCCCTGAGGCGATATCGCAGCATATTGACGATATCGTTTCGAAAAAGCCGAAGGCAGTTTGGTTTCAGCTCGGGATACGAAACGATGAGGCTGCCGAGCAACTGGCGCGTGCCGGGATCAAGGTGGTTCAGGATATGTGCCTGATGGTTGAACACCGGACTATGGGTTGATCTGGTGATGCGCGTGGAGGGGCTTATTTGCGGCCGCCGATGTTTTGCTTTCCGGGTACCGTTCGAACCGACGCAACTTCTTCCGCGGTAAGCGGCCGGCTACCGCCGACCGGAAGAAACTTATCGGTGATTGGCCCGATCGCGACGCGCTTTAGCTTTACGACCGAGTGGCCGACGGCGTCGAACATTTTGCGGATCTGCTGGTTATGCCCCTCGAGCAGCGTTACCTTGAACCATCCGTTCTTGTCAGTGGAATTTAGTTCTTCTACCTCGGCCGGGGCCGTTTTGAACCCATCCTCGAGTCTAAGTCCCTTGCGGAGTTTGCTTATGGCGTTGGCATTTGGCAAACCCTTGACCTTGACCTCATAAACCTTGGGGATCGTGCGGGATGACGAGACGAAATTTGTGAAATCGCCGTCGTTCGTGAGGATCATCAGCCCCTCGGTGTTGTAGTCAAGCCGCCCTACGGGATGCAGTTTGCCGCGCCCTTTTACAAGGTCCACAACGAGTTTCCTGCCTTCCGGATCGGCCGCGCTCGACAGGTATCCTTTTGGCTTATTCAGCAGAACATAAATGTTTGCACGGTTCGCGAGTTTTGTGTTGATCAAGCGGCCCCGGACCTTAATATGGTCCTTTTCAGGATCGGCCTTGGTGCCGAGTTCCGTTACGATGGCGCCGTTGACGGTGACCTCGCCGGATGCGATCAACTCCTCGGCGGCTCGTCGCGAGGCGATCCCGGCCTGTGCGATCAGTTTTTGCAGTCTTTCCATAGGTGAGCTGTGAGCGGCTAGCAGCAAGCGGTGAGCAGCAAGCAGTTATTGAGCTTTCATAATGCTTCGATGCAAGCCATAAGTTACCGCCAAACACTTATCCACAAATGCTTGAACTTCAGTGTACTTCTCTTGGTCAATATAACCGACCCGTAATGCGACTTCTACCTGAGTATTTATCTCATTAAGCGAACCGATCGCAATACTCAGAAAATTTCGGAACTGTTCAGTCGTTCGATCGCATGCTCCTTCAGCAATGTTCGACGGCACAGAAACCGCCGCTCGTCTTAATTGTGAAGTCAGTCCGTAGGTTTCTTCCCTCGGAAATTCGCGAGTTATTGCATAGACAGACACGACGAGGTCCATTCCCGTCTGCCAAGCAACCAAATTCTTATGAGGTTTCATGAGTAAATGCTCTGCGCACTGCTCACCGCTTACGTCACCAGATCTTCAAAGTCTTCAATAGAGGGCAGTTCTGTGAGATCCTTGAGGCCAAACTGGATGAGGAAGTCCTTAGAGGTCCCATACTGCATCGGGCGGCCGACGGTCTCTTTTCGTCCCTTGGCGACGATCAGGCGTTTATCAAGAAGCGTTTTGATGGCGGAGGCTGATTGAACGCCGCGGATCTCGAGGATCTCGGGAACGGTTACCGGCTGCTTATAAGCGATCACGGCGAGCGTTTCGAGCGAAGCGAGCGAGAGCTTGGCTGATGGGCGAGTTTTCAGAAATCGCCTAACCTCATCGTGAAACTCCGTCCGGGTCGATATCTGCCAGCCGCCCGCTATTTCGCGTATCTGAAGGCCGCTCTCACGCGATTCATATTCGCTCGTTAAGCCCTCGATCGCGGCCTCGACACTCTTTCGGTCTTCTTCCAACACCTCGGCCAATAGCCGGACGGTAACGGGCTCATCGGCAACAAAGATCAGAGCCTCGACCAAGGCGACGAGATCGGCGAGTGGCCGCTGCTGCTTTTCAGATACTTCGGGATCCATAAAATAATGGAAAGATTAACACAGACCGGGGATGGATAGAATTAGGGGAAGATAGAGTGTTAACGGATCGCAGCCGGTTCGACCTTTTTCAAAATAATGTCGCCGAAAGTTGTGCTCTGGATCAACTTTACGCTTTCGGTGCGAACGATCTCGAGGATCGCTATAAAGGCCGTGACAAGCTCACGTTTCGAGTGCATTTCCTCAAAAAAGACCAAGAGGCTAAGTTCCGATTCATCATTTAATCTGCGTCTCAAGGCCTTGATCATGTCGGCGAGCGAGATCTCCTCGCGATGGATCTCCATTTGGATCTCGTCGACATGGCGGGCAACGATCTTTTGAAAAACCGTCAGCAGGTCAAAAACGGATGCATCAGTTTCGAGGTTGTTATCGTCCGATTCGATAGGTCCGCGCTTAAAGACCGCCTGCTCGATAGTCGACCGTTCGTACAACATCCCTGCCGCGGTTTTGAACTTCTCATATTCCAAAAGACGGTCGACGAGTTCGAGCCGCGGGTCTTCAAATTCCTCATCGTCAGACAGGTCCGGGTCACGTGGGAGCAGCATTCTGGATTTGATCTCGATCAGCGTGGCTGCCATCACAAGAAAATCGGCCGCCACGGAAATGTCGAGACGTTTCATCAGGCGGATATATTCCAAATAACGCTCGGTGATCCGTGCGATCGGAATATCAAAAATATTGGCCTGCTCCTGCTTGATAAGGAACAAGAGCAGGTCTAATGGCCCAGCAAAGTCGCCGAGCTTTATCTGCACGTCCTCACCGGAATCGGCGACGATCTGTGCCTTTTCCCTGTGAAAATCGAAAGTAAATTGTTCCTGTTGGTCGGACACTGTACGTTATTTATTCGTCGAGATCGGCCGCGTGGCGTTTGAGGTCTTC
>JBBQGO010000102.1:0-7889 GCA_038323125.1 Pyrinomonadales bacterium | reverse complement strand
CGATGCCAGACAAATGGGAAGATCCCTGGTACGCGGCATGGGACCGCGCATTTCACTGCGTGTCGCTTGCGATCGTCGATCCCGAATTTGCCAAGGAACAGTTGATCCTGATGCTTCGCGAATGGTATATGCACCCGAATGGGCAGATACCTGCCTATGAATGGGCATTTGGCGATGTCAATCCGCCGGTCCACGCGTGGGCGGCGCTTCGGGTTTATCAGATCGACAAAAAGCGTACGGGCACTGCGGACCGCAAGTTCCTTGCAAGGATATTCCAAAAGCTGCTTCTCAACTTTACGTGGTGGATCAATCGCAAAGATGCCGAGGGCAAGAACGTTTTTCAGGGCGGATTCCTCGGCCTCGACAATATCGGGGTGTTTGACCGGTCACAGCCGCTGCCGACGGGCGGAAAGCTGGTCCAGTCCGACGGTACTAGCTGGATGGCGATGTACTGCCTTAATATGCTTGCGATCGCCCTCGAGCTGGCGACCGAGGATGACACCTATGAGGACGTAGCGAGTAAATTCTGGGAGCATTTCCTCTTCATCTCCAGCGCGATGAACCACATCGGCGACGAGTCGCTGTCGCTCTGGAACGATGAGGACGGTTTCTATTACGATGTCCTTCATCTGGATAACACCGCATACAGCACCCCTCTGAAGGTGCGTTCAATGGTGGGGCTGATCCCGCTTTTCGCCGTGGCGACGATCGAATCAGACCTGCTCGATCGCCTGCCCGGCTTCAAACGGCGAATGCAGTGGTTTATAGACAACCGTCCCGATCTGACCGGACAGATCAATTGTGCCCGTTCGCCGGGGCTCGGTGAACGACGCCTGCTCGCCGTCGCTTATCGCGACCGGCTTGAGCGCGTGCTCAAGATCATGCTCGACGAGAGCGAATTTCTCTCGCCGCACGGCATCCGGGCCCTTTCGCGGTTTCACCATGACTGCCCATACGTGCTGGATGTAAATGGTCAGGAGCACCGCGTCGATTACGAACCGGGCGAATCGTCGAGCGGACTGTTTGGCGGCAATTCGAATTGGCGCGGCCCCATCTGGTTTCCGGTCAATTATCTTTTAATCGAATCGCTGCAAAAGTTTCATCATTATTACGGAGACGACCTCAAGGTCGAGTGCCCGACCGGTTCGGGAAATATGATGGACCTCTGGGAGGTCTCGCAAGAGCTGTCGCGCCGCCTGTCGCATATATTCCTAAAAGACGGCGAGGGCAGGCGGCCTGTTTTCGGTGACTCTGAAAAGTTTCAGGCCGATCCGAACTTCCGTGACCATATTCTTTTCTATGAGTACTTTCACGGTGAGACGGGAGCCGGCGTCGGTGCCAGCCACCAGACAGGATGGACCGGCCTGGTCGCCAAACTGCTGCAGCAGAGCGGCGAATAGAGTGGAGGGCTGAAGTAAACTAATCTTTCATATCTCAACTCCGGCTGACGCCGGGGTTTATCAAATAAGAGGCTTCTTGCGGCGGCCTCTTAATTCTGCCGGACAAAGGTATTTGATGATCGAACTGGGGAAAGACATTTGCGGTGATTTTGCGGGATCGTCGTCGCGAGAGTGGCTCGAGACGAATTCAATCGGCGGCTATGCGTCCGCGAGCGTGTCGGGGGCAAACACGCGCCGTTATCACGGACTGCTTGTCGCAGCTACGAGCCCTCCGCTTGGGCGGGTTGTGATGCTATCGAAATTTGAAGAGACAGTGGCCGTCGATGGCGAGCGTTTCGATCTGTCGTGCAATCAATATCCCGGAACCGTCCATCCGGACGGGTATAAAAACCTGATCCGTTTCCGGCTTGATCCGTTTCCGGTTTGGACATTTGAGGTAAACGGCATTCAGATCGAGCGCTCGCTGTTTATGATCAACGACGAGAATTCGACCGTCGTCCAGTGGAGCGTTATAAGTGGCGGCACAGGCCGCTCGCCGCACGTTTCCCTTGAATTAAGGCCGCTGCTGGCCTTTCGCGATCACCATCATCTGCGTAACGAGGACAGCGGATTGGACGGCAGTTACGATACTGGGAAAGGATTTGTATCTATCAGGCCTTATGCTGAGATGCCGCGTCTCTACTTTGCCCATAATGCCGATGCGGTCGAAAACGAAGGCCACTGGTACCGGGACCTGGAATACGCGATCGAGCAGGAACGGGGTTTCGATCATCGTGAGGACCTTTACCAGCCGTTCAGCCTCAAATTTGATCTATCGAAAACAGCGACAGTCATCGCATCGACCGAACAAAGGAACGCCTCAGCCGCCGATGTATACAGGACCGCTGAGATCAGCCGCCGACAACGCCTGATAGAGTCCGCGGGGGCGCAGGATGACCTCACGGCCCAGCTTGTACTCGCGGCCGATCAATTTATCGTCGCACGCGGCACGGGCAAAACCGTAATTGCCGGCTATCACTGGTTTTCGGATTGGGGACGCGACACGATGATCGCCCTCAACGGCCTGACGCTCGCGACAAACCGGCCGGAGGTAGCCAAAAGCGTCCTGATTGAATTTGCCCGGCATATCTCAGAGGGGATGCTGCCCAACCGTTTTCCCGACGCCGGCGAAACGCCGGAATATAACACGGTCGACGCAACACTTTGGTACTTTGAGGCCATCAGGGCGTACACCGATAAAACGGGCGACTATGTGTTGGTCCGCGATGAATTTTATAAAAAACTCGTGTCGATCATCGAATGGCACGTTCGCGGGACGCGTTACCAGATACACGTCGATACCGATGGACTGCTATACGCGGGCGAGGCCGGTGTCCAGCTAACGTGGATGGATGCAAAGATCGGCGATTGGGTCGTGACGCCACGAACGGGCAAACCGGTCGAAATACAGGCCCTTTGGTACAACGCTTTATGTATAATGGCCGGCCTGGCCGAACGCTTCGGTGACACAAAGCGTCAAAAGACCTATCAGGCGATGGCGGCGATGGCAAAGGCGAGCTTTAACGGCCAGTTTTGGAACGATGCTGAGGCGTGCCTTTTTGACGTCGTCAACGGCGTCGGAAAAGATGCTGCTGTCAGGCCCAATCAGATCTTCGCCGTCAGCCTGCCGCACACGATGCTTGATATAGATCGTGCCCGACAGGTCTTGGATAAGGTCGAATCTGAGCTGCTCACACCCTACGGGCTCCGGTCCTTATCGCCTAATGACCCGTCATACACCGGCATCTATATCGGATCGCCTTTCGATCGCGATGCGGCCTATCATCAGGGGACTGTATGGGGCTGGCTGATCGGGCCCTTTGTCGACGCTTATCGAAGGGTCCATAAGGATAGCGGGAGATCGGCTAAAAGGTTCGACGAGATCATCGAGCCATTTAGCAGACACATCAGAGAGGCGATGGTAGGGCAAGTGTCTGAGATCTTCGACGCCGATCGTCCGCACGCCGCACGCGGATGCGCGGCACAGGCATGGAGCGTCGCGGCACTTTTGTCTATAACCGCGAACCCCGCCGATACCCCATCACTGCAAGCCGCACAGCCCCTCGAGGCGGGTAGATAGATCATTTATCTTAATAATGTGTTTTAGACGCTCGAAAGGTGTCTATTTTATGGAACGATGATGCGAATGGACCTTTCTATTAAGTGAACGGAAATTCAAGCGTGTTATAGCACAGTGGCAAACATTGACCGCGGTAGCAACGCCCGAAGTCCATTCAAACCCTCCATCCATTTGAACCGCATTGCCGACATGTAATGCGGTTTCTTTTGTTAGCCGACTGCGTTTCACATCCACATCCGCCGCCGAGGCGATAACCGCGATAAGTTTGAAGTTTCCGTATTTCCGTGGCACCTTTAGCTAATATGCAAAAGGTCCTGACAGCCGAACAGATGCGTGAGGTCGATCGCCGGACGACCGAAAAATACGGCATCGCGTCTCTGCTGCTGATGGAAAACGCCGCGCAGGCCGCAGCCCGTACGATAAGCGATACGCTCGGAGGATCGGCCGCGGGCAGATCGGTCCTTGTGCTGTGCGGCAAAGGCAACAACGGCGGCGACGGAGCGGCGGTCGCGCGCATCCTGTGCCTCGCAAGGGCCTCGGTCGAACTGGTGCTCTTCGGCACGAGGAACGACACTAAGGGCGATGCCCGGACCAACTTCGACGCGGCCTCGGTGATAGTGGACGATTTTCGTGAGATCGAGTCGGGCGAGGAATGGGAAGAGTGGATCGCTCAGACCGGCCGAAACTGGGATGTGGTCGTCGATGCGATATTTGGAACCGGACTTAACCGTGCGATCGACCCGTGGCTCGCCAATATAGTTAGTAACATAAACGATCTAAACCGAGATGATCAAGACCCTGCGAGACTCGCCCTGTCTATCGATATACCTTCGGGTCTGAATTCGGACTCGAGCGAGCCGTTGGGCGAAGTCTTTCAGGCCGCTATCACGATTACCTTTACCGCTCCAAAACCCGCAAACATTCTTACCCCTGCTTCTGGTTTTAACGGGGAACTTATCGTTGTCGGCATAGGTTCACCGCACGAGCTTCTGGATTCGGCTGCCTCACATCTGTACCTCGCGGAGCGTGATGACGCGGTTGGCTGGCTCGTTGATTCTGAATTTACCAACAACTCATACAAGAACAAACGCGGACATGCTCTGATCGTTGCGGGATCCAAAAATTACACCGGGGCCGCAGTGCTCTGCGGCGATGCGGCGATACGGTCCGGGGCCGGACTGGTTACAGTCGCCGTCCCCGAAGGGTCGCGTGAGTCCGTCGTCGCCCGTGTCTCGCCCGAGGTGATGGTCCGCTCGATATCCGAAACGCCGGACGGGTCTGCTTCCGAGAGGGCGGCCGACGAGGTCGCAGAGTTTCTCGACAATGTGGATGTCATCGCGGTCGGCAGCGGCCTGTCGTCGAAGGAGGACGAGACCCGACGCTTTGTCCGCCGGTTGATCGAGGAACGTTCGACACCCGTCGTTATTGACGCCGATGGGCTGACGGCCCTTTCGCCCTTCGACATAACCGGAAACATCGAACTACCGCTGATCCTGACGCCGCATGAGGGTGAGTTCTTGCGTTTGCTTGGGACACAGGACAAGGACGCGATCAAGGACCGTGTCGCGGCAGTTCGTGACTTCGCACAAAAACATAACGTCATCCTCGTCTTAAAGGGCGAACGTGTGTTGGTCGGTGACCCGAGCGGAGACGTGGTGGTCAATCCGAGGGGCAATTCGGGCCTTGGCAAGGCAGGGAACGGCGACACGCTCACCGGTCTGATCACGGGCTTCGTCGCCCAGGCCATTCAGATGAAGATCGATATATTCGAAACTGTTGTCGCGGCCGTCTACGTTGCGGGCCTTGCCGGAGATATCGCCGAGCAAAGTTACGGCAAACGGGTGATGACCGCGTCGGATGTGCGTAACTGCTTCGCCGAGGTCTTTGCGGATCTCGATCCGGGATCAAACTGATGCGATCATTCGAAGCCATATGCGAGACGCCGGACGAGAGTTTTGAGCTGGGCGAGCGGATCGGCCGCGAGCTCGGGCGGGGCGCAGTCTTTTTGCTCTACGGTGGCCTCGGGGCGGGCAAAACGCTGCTGACCAAGGGCATCCTAAATGCTCTCGACTATGACGTCGACGACGTGACAAGCCCGAGTTTTACGCTTGTCAACCTATATAAAACGCACGAGCTTGACGTATACCATATCGACCTGTGGCGCCTCGACTCCGCCGAGAATGCCGCGCTCGCCGTCGGCCTCGATGAAATACTGGAAAACGAGCGTACGGTTGTCGTTATCGAATGGGCCGAGCGGCTGACCGACGCTACGATACCCGCGAACGCATTTAAAATATTTATTGACGGCGACGGCGACCAACCGCGTAGAATTAGACTAGAAACATGAAACGTCGCCCGATTAGATCTACGATAGCCGGCCTGGCCGCCTTTGCTCTACTGCTGTTAGTCCTATCTGTTATGGCACAGTCCGAATTAGAAGATCCACGCATAATTATCCGAAAGAGCGCACGTACGCTTGAGCTCTTTGACGGCGATGAGCGGGTAAAAACCTATCCCATTCGTCTCGGTTTTTCACCGGTGGGCGACAAAGAGGCCGAGGGAGACGGCCGCACGCCGGAGGGTGAGTTTTACGTCTTTTTTAAGAATGAAAAGAGCGAGTTTACGGCGAGCCTCGGCCTTAGCTATCCGGACGCCGGGGACGCTCGTCGCGGCCTTGCGGCGGGCCTTATCACCGCAGATGAGGCTGGCGAGATCGTCGCTGCCATCGCGTCCCGGGCAATGCCCCTGCAAAAAACAAAGCTAGGCGGCGAGATCTATATCCATGGCGGCGGCTCCCAAAGCGATTGGACGGACGGGTGTGTCGCCCTCGATGACGATGATGCACTCGAACTGTTCGCCGCCTCTAAAGCTCAAATGCCAGTCACGATCCTACCCTAAAACTTGGACGCGCCTTTGTGTTCGTCTATAATCGAGCACCCAATATGTCCCTTACAGATTCAAAGAGCATTAAAAGCCATACGCCGCCAGTTACCGGGACGGTTGCTAAGGGCAAAACGGACGAACGGCAGCTTTTCAACAGGGAGTTGAGTTGGCTCGAGTTTAATTGTCGTGTACTGGACGAGGCGGCGGATGAAAGCTGGCCGATACTCGAACGGTTAAAGTTTTTGTCTATCTTTTCGACGAACCTTGATGAGTTTTTTATGATCCGCGTTTCAGGGCTCAAGGAACAGGTTGCGGAGGGTATCATGAAGCCCTCGCCTGACGGCATGACGGCCGCGGAACAGGTTGGTGAGATCCGCCGCCGTCTGCGACCTATGCGCGTTCGGCAATGGGACACTCTCCGCCAGAGCGTTATACCGGCGCTCAAAACCGCAGGCGTCACGATAGAACCATATTCGGGACTAACCGCCAAGGAAAAGCGTCATCTAAATAAATATTTTCACAATAATCTCTTTCCGATCCTGACTCCGCAGGCAGTTGATTCGAGCCACCCATTCCCATATATTTCGAACCTTAGCCTCAATCTCGGCCTCTTTATTGAACCGAACCGGGCAGCAACCCAGCCGAAACTCAAACATTTATTTCGACAAAAACGATTTGCGCGGATCAAGCTGCCAATGTCGGTTCCGCGGCTGATCGCCATCAATAAGGCCAAGACCCGTTTTACGCTTTTGGAAGAGGTCATATCTGCCAACGTGCACGAGCTGTTCCCGAATATGAAGACGAGCGAGGCTCACCTGTTCAGAGTGACGCGCGATGCCGATATCGAGTTGAGAGAGGATGAGGCAAGGGATCTGCTGAGGACGCTGGAGCGCGAACTGCAAAGACGTCACGACCGGTTTGCGGTCCGGCTTGAGATATCGTCGCAAATGCCCGCGAAGATGGTAAAGGTATTAACGGATGGCATCGGACTGTCAGCAAATGATGTTGAGCGTGTAGACGGGTTCGTTGATATCCCGGACCTTATGCAGCTCTACTCACTGAACATCGCCGGGGCGAAGGACATACCGATCACACCGGTCATCCCCTTTGCTCTTCTGAGGGGCGACTCGATCTTTGATGTAATAAAAAAGCAGGATATCCTGCTCCACCATCCTTACACGTCCTATAGTACGGTTACAGATTTTATCGCACATGCCGCCGATGACCCGGATGTACAGGCCATTAAGATCTGTCTCTACAGAACCGGAAAGGACTCGCCGATCGTCGATTCTTTGACTCGGGCTGTCCGGCTCGGCAAGCAGGTCACGGCGCTGGTCGAGTTAAAAGCGCGATTTGACGAAGAGAACAATATTGAGTGGGCCCGCCGCCTTGAGAACGAAGGCGTCCACGTCGTGTATGGACTGGGCAGTTTGAAGACGCATTCAAAGGTTCTCCTCGTAGTGCGAAGTGAAAAGGACAAGCTTGTG
>JBBQGO010000101.1:0-7889 GCA_038323125.1 Pyrinomonadales bacterium | reverse complement strand
CGGTAGGCGCGCGCGGGGAGATGGAAAACGAAAATGACATCGAACAGCAGTATGCCGATATCAGTGAGAAGTACGCAGATATTTCTCAAAAGTACGATGACATCGAGCAAAAGTATGCGGACATCGAACAGAAGTACGCGGATATTGCCGCCAGCTATAAGGACATCACAGAGAAATATAACGACATAGCTCAGCGAGGCAGCGCCCCAACAAAAAAAGATGATTACCTCTGGTAACGGCCCGCTCCGCTCCGTTTGCTACCCGCAAAAGGCTGACCGCGTCGAAGTTGTTTTCGATAAGCCCTAAAAAACATATGAAAACGATCCTCCTACCTATTGCCGTCTCCTGTCTATTCGTAGTGACCGCCATTTCTCAAACGCCGGTCACCTCCTCCGAGCAGCCAAAAACGATCAGTGCACCGACTCCCGTCTTCCCGGACGAGGCAAAGAATTTCATCTATGGCGATTCGATCACGGTCTCGATCGATGTAGACAAAAAGGGAAAGGTTAGTAAAGCTAGCGCCTTAGGCCCACTCGCCCCGTGCTCCAATCTTATGGACAAGGGGGCCTCAGCGATCGCCAAAGCTGCCGTCGACGCCGCCAAAGCGATCGTTTTCGAACCCATACTAAAAGATGGAAAACCGGTCGAATCGTCACATCAGATCAGATATCCACTTCGAGCACCCAGTCAGGCTCCTGGCGAACAAGGGTCGAAAGTGATCAAGAGCGGTGTACTGAACGGCAAGGTACTTTCGCTGCCGCAACCCGACTATCCGGCTAATGCAAAGGCCATCCGGGCGGCCGGAGCGGTTTCGGTTCAGGTACTCATCGGTGAAAACGGTAATGTGCTCTCAGTTGCAGCTATCTCCGGTCATCCCTTTCTTCGCGAACCTGCTGCTCAGGCTGCATGCCGAGCCCGTTTTGCAGAAGTCCGGCTAAGCGACCAACTCGTCCGGGTTTCAGGGGTTCTGACATACTACTTTGTTCCGTGAGAACGCAAGCGGCTTACCACGACACACGCGGACACCGGTGGACAGGGATCGACAAATTTTCCTTATCGCCCGAGGTTAAAGGTGCCCCGGTGAGACCTTGGGCGATACTCCTTTCGCCGACGGCTATTTATCCTCGTATTTCCAGACGATCTGAAACTCGACTTCTTCAACGCCGTCGCCGCGTTCGTGCTCGATGTTCACGATCGCGCTTTTAGGCACCTTTATACGCTCTTTGGCGATCTGAATAGTGAATTGCTCGCCCTTTTCAAGGTCATCGGCCAACCGCCTGATCTTACTGATAAATTGTTTGAGCGGATATTTCTTCGTTATGTCCCGTGGTGCTGCCATTTTGTTTATTAAATAGTCTAAAGGCCGGACTGACTGATTCGAAATGAGCATTCTAACATTCTTTGATCACTTTATCTCCAGATCGAAGGGCAGCATCATCATGGCTTCGCCTCGCTGCATTTGGTCGAAGAGGGCGGCGAAGCGGAATGAGCGGCGGACGTCCGACGGGAGCGATTCGAGCAGGGCTGCCTGAGCTTGTTTGGCCTTTAGATCGGATGATGTTTCGTCACCGAATAAAGTTTCGAGAAAGGGACGCGGTTCGGGGAAAACGACTCGCTTGACGTCCTTGTCGGCGGCGAGCCCGGCGAGTTCCTTTGCGATGTCGATGGCCCTTTCGAGGCCGCCGAACTCATCGATGAGCCCGTTCGCCTTTGCCTGAGTTCCGGTCCAGACGCGGCCCCGGCCGAGGGCGTCGGCGTTCTCGGCGGTCATGTTCCTGCCCGCGGCCACCTTTGGAATAAAGTTATCAAAATAGATGCTGTTGGTCTGGCTGACCATCTTTTCGCGTTCGGCGGAGGTCCATTTTTCCGTCTCGCGAAAAATGCCGGCGTTTTCGCCGCGCATCACGTATTCGTTTGTCACACCCAGCCAGTCATAGAGGCCCTTGACGACGGGCTTGCCCATGAAGACGCCTATCGAACCCGTGATCGACGCGGGTTGGGCAACGATCTTGTTGGCGTTACAGGCGATATAGTATCCACCCGACGCGGCAACATCGCCCATCGACACAACGACCGGCTTTTTCGCTTTGGCATTTTCGAGCGCGTACCACATCAGGTCTGAGGCGAGGGCTGAACCGCCCGGCGAATCGACGCGGAGCACGATAGCCTTGATCGATTTATCTTCGGCGGCTTCGTTTACGGCCGCGACTATCGTATCGGAACCAACCATCTCACCGCTCAAAGGGCCGCTGGACGATTTGCCGATATTGATCGCACCTGAGGCGTAAATGACAGCTACGCGCTCGCCATTGTTTAGCCCGAGCGAATCGGACGGCACCTCGCGGTATTTGCTGCCGGCGATGGTACGGAGTTTGACATCCGCTTTATACCCGAGCTTCGCCTTAAGCTCTTCGTCAACCTGTTCCCGATAGAAAGCGTCGTCTATCAGGCCGAGGGCTTTGGCCTGGTTCGCGTTATAGGGAGCAGCGTCGATGATGGATTTTACGTCGTCGATTGCTTTCTTTCTGGATTCGGCGATAGCGGCCGTAAAGCGGGTGAAGTACTCGTCGAGTATGGCATTTGTCACCTCGCGCTGGCCTTCGGACATCTCCGTCCTGGTGTAGCGGTCCGGTGCGTTCTTGTATTTAGGGCCGATCTGGATCACATCGGCTTCGATACCGAGTTTGTCGAGCGAGCCTTTGTAGAACATCGCCTCGGCGGCAAAACCATTGATGTAGAGATCACCCGGCGGCGGCAAAAACACTTTATCAGCAGCGGTCGCGATGTAATATTCGCGATTGGTGCCGAGCTGCATATAGGCGTAGACAGGCTTGCCCGACGTCCTAAATTCCTTGACCGCGTCGCGCAGTTCGTCTGCCTTGCCCCAGCCGATGCCGGGAAAATTGATGTCGAGCAGAACGGCTCCGATGCGCGTATCTACCTTTGCCTTGCGAAGCTGTGTGAGGAGGCTGGAAAAGGATTGGGACTGGCTGATGCCGACGGCCTTGGCCAACGGCTCTTCAGCCACGTAATCGGGCAAGTCGCCGGAAACACTAAGGACGAGCACGCTGTTATCGGCAACCTCAGGCCGGCCCATGGTGGCGACCGCATAGATGATGCCGATAACGGCGACGAAGATAAGTGCGAGAACAATTCCGCCAACGAGTAATAGGACCTTTCCGGTTTTTGACATTGCCATTGTTATTGATACGCTCGATCAAACTCAAAAGTTTGGAGACTACTTTACGAAACCTGTTGTAAGGATACCAACTCGCAAACTCATAACGCACGCCCGGAACGCGGCCGTACCCGCTGCCGCCTGCTTTCGGTTCAAAGTTCCGCGCAAACTTTGGTATATTCAGACCTTATGGCAAAGAAAGGTTCCATTCTTATTTGCGACGACGAAGAGATCATGCGCGACGTCCTGGAGACGATCTTGTCTGCGGCGGGGTATCGCGTCGATCTCGCAAAAACGGGCGAGGAGGCGATCGATCTCTATTCGCGCCGTCCATATGACGTCGTACTGATGGATGTTTCGATGCCCGGCATGGGCGGCCTGACCGCACTCGAAAACTTGATAAAGATGGACCCCGAGGCGGTCGTGCTGATGGTGACGGCCTATGCGACCTTTGAGACGGCGATATCGGCATGGGAAAAAGGCGCTTACGGAGTAATTCGAAAGCCTTTTCAGAACGAACAGATACTCGTCCTGGTTGCCAAGGGTATTAAGAAGCGGCATAAGGAAGAGGAGCACCAGGCACTCAGACAGGCGATGGTCCGCTCGGTCAACCGCGATGGGTTCATCGGCCGGTCGGATGTGATGGAGAACGTTTTTCGCCTGGTCGAACAGGTCGCCCCGGCGCGTTCGACGGTGCTGATAACCGGTGAGAGCGGGACCGGAAAGGAACTTGTCGCCAAGGCGATCCACGAAGCGAGCCCTCGTTCCCAGCGTCCGTTCGTCGCCGTCAATTGTTCTAATATTCCTTCCGAACTGCTCGAATCGGAGCTGTTCGGCCATACGCGGGGTGCATTTACCGGTGCCGTGGCGGCAAAGAAGGGTTTTTTCGAAGTAGCCGACAACGGTTCGATCTTTCTCGACGAGATCGGCGATCTCAGGCCCGAGACTCAGGTCAGGCTGCTACGTGTTATCCAAGAGCGTGAGTTTATTCCACTCGGTGACACAACGCCCGTGAGTGTAGATGTCAGGATAATCGCCGCGACGAATATCGACCTGATGGAGGCGGTCAAAAACGGTCAATTTCGCGAGGACTTGTATTACCGGCTCTCCGTCGTGCCCATCGAACTGCCGCCGCTAAGGGACCGCCGCGAGGACATCTTGCCGCTGACCCAATATTTTGTCCGCAAATATGCTGCAGAGAATGGCCGCGAGATCGCCGAGGCCGTCAAGCCCGAGGTGCTGGCATTGTTAGAGAGTTACAACTACCCCGGCAACGTTCGAGAGCTCGAGAACATAATCGAGCGTGCGATCGTTATCGCCCCGACGGACGAGATCACGGTCGAATGCCTGAGGCCCGAGGTCCGTGACCCAGAACAGGCGTTCAAGATGCTCGCGGAAACCGAAGGTGCGTCGAGCGAGATAGACCTCGCCCACGGCGTCAACTTCTATGAAGAAGTCAAAAAGTTTGAGATAGACCTGATCCGACGTGCCCTCGAACAAACCGGCGGTCACCAGTCGCGTGCCGCCCGCCTGTTGGGCCTCAATGCCACCACGCTGAATTCAAAAATAAAAGGCTATAACATTGGCTCGCGCCACTAAAAGGCGATGAAGGCTCCCCATCAACAACGGCCCGATCTTTCGCTCGCACCTTTGGGTGCCGGCGACCTTATTGACAGGGCCGTCCGCTTTTACCGCAAGTATTTTTGGACCTTCGTCCTGATCGCGGCGCCGCCCGTGATCGTCGGTTCGGTTATCTCAGTGGCATGGTCGCTCGCTGGGCGCGGGATCTTTTCGCTCAGCGCCGATGAGATGTCGGCCGAGTACGCATTTTACTTTCTCTTTGTATGGCTGGGCACCCTGATAATCTGGCTCGTCGAGACCATAGCAACTCTCGTCGTCATGGGCGGAGCGTCACGCAATTTCGTAAGGCACCTGTTGTTCGGCGAGCCGATCACCTTTCGCGAAACTTATAGGAGCGTCTGGACGCGGCTCGGCGGGCTCATCTTTGCGTCAACCATTATCACGGTTGTGCTCGGTACCGCCGGGTTGGCGGTGCTTTATTTTGGGATGCTGATCGCCCTGTTGGTCGTCGCGGCGATCGTTGCGGTCCTGGGCCAGGTACCCATCATTGCGTTCATCCTTTCGATGATCATCGGCCTCGGTATCATATTTGCGACATTCTGGCTCTTCTTTCTGATCGCCTCGCGTGTGGCTTATGTGCCCCAGATCATGCTGGTCGAGGGCCAAGGCGTGTTCTCGGCCATCGGCCGCAGCGCAGGGCTCGCGGGCGGTAACGTACTTCGTTTGGGGGCACTGTTTATATTCACATCGGTGGCGGCATATTCGGCACTTGCCCTGTTCTATGTCCCGCTGACGTGGTACGCATCGGCTAACGGCGTAGAGCTTATGCCATTTGGCTCTGAGATGGTGCCGGCGTGGTATGAGGTAGCTTCAAAGTTGATCTGGCAGGTCAGTCTGATCCTAATGACACCGGTGTGGATGATCGGGCTCTGCCTGCTCTATATCGATGAACGGGTGCGGACAGAGGGGTACGATCTCGAACTAATGGCAGCGGCCCGGCTCGGCGAGATCCCGTCCGTTCCGCACTCGTACAGCAATCCGCTGCAGCCTGCGTTGGCCAGCACGGTTTTTGCATCGCCGGGCGATGGAACAAAGAGATCGCCGATCGAAACGCTCGGATTGAGATGATGCGGCTGGGGACAAACGTGAAAACAAGCAGATATTACCGCAGCGCCTGTGTTGTGATCCTCACGATCGCATTGCCCGCGGCTGTCTTCGCCTCATCCCTTTCGGATTATAAGGAACGTGTGAAAACAGTGCAGAGCACGATCGAGGCCCTGCTCGTAAGCATCGACGACCTCACGCCTCAGGTGGAACGCGATGCATTCGCTCAGATCGAGAGGAGGCTGCCGCCGAGCGAGAAGGTGGAATGGCCCGGAGGGAGCGTCGAAACCGACAACCGGTGGTTGGGCGACCAGCTTACGCAGTTTCAGGACCCATCCGCTGAAGATGAACGAATCTCGATCCTGACGGCGATCAGCGAACGCCTGACGGCTATACATCAATCGATCGCACAGCTCGAAAATGCCGCCGCCGCGGACTTAACCAAGGACCAGGATAAGCAAAAGCTGGCTGAGATACTGCGTCGCGAGGAGTTTCTCAAGCCTCAGCCTCAGGAACAAAGCCTGTTTCAGCAGTGGCTCGAAAAGTTCCTGAACTGGCTCGCGAGCGCCTTTCCCCGGCCGTCGATCCCGGAAGGAGCGTCGCCCGGCCTTGGTTCGATCGCTTACGGCCTCCAGATCCTTATCTATGGGCTGGTGATCGCGCTGATAGGTTTTTTGCTATACAAGATCGCACCCTTCGTTTCGCGTCGTTTCACATCGAGCGCCAAGAGCGATCGGGGCCCGCGTGTGATCCTCGGTGAAAAGATCGAGGCGGACGAATCTGCCGAGGACCTCTTTAGCGAGGCCGAACGGCTCGCTCGTGAAGGCGACCTCAGGGCCGCCATTCGTAAGGGCTACATAGCTCTTCTGTGCGACCTCAGCGATCGCGGGATCATTCGGCTCGCCCGTCACAAGACCAACCGCGACTACCTGCGGGACATTCGTAAGGACGCGAACCTCCTCGACGATCTTAAAGGTTTGACCGGGGCATTTGAACGAAATTGGTACGGGCTGCGCAATGCGGAACAAGCTGATTGGGAAGATTTTCGCTTGCGTTATATGCAGGCGATCGCCGGCGCCAAGAGATAGGCGTTTATGAAGCAAAAGCTGTTTATCTTCATTTTCATTGCCATCCTCATGGCCCTGCTTATCGGGCTTAATGCAGCGTCGTACGTCCAACAGGAAAAGAAGCCGGACACCGAGGCCGCGCCAAACCGCTCAACCTTTAACGCCGGGACGACCGGTACGCAGGCTTTTTATTCCCTGCTTGACGAGACCGGGCGACGCGTGATGCGGTGGCAGCAACCGCCGGCGGGCCTGCTTACCGCCGGGGCAAATGCTCCGGCCGTTTTTGTCGTGATCGGCGAGACGCGGCGTGAATTTACAAACAGGGAGGCCGAAGACCTGCTTCAGTGGGTATCCTATGGCGGCCGGCTCGTGCTCATCGATCGCGGCCCCCTCGAAGAATTAGCCGTCACCACGGCGCAATGGAAAATTACGATTAACGACGCGATCATCCCGGAGCTGTTCAGTGTAGACCCGGGCGATCAGAAAGGGATGACCGGAGGCAATGCAGCCATAAAGGGTGTCCAGCCGACCTTGATCACCCAGAATGTCAATGCCGTTCAGCCGTCACGATTTGCCTCGTCGATCGTGTTTATCCCGTTTTCAGATCCCGCGGCGGCTGATACGGGTTTTGCGGCACCGCCTGAGATCGAAGAGGAAACTGACGAAACGATGTTCGAACGGGCCGAGATCGCGTCCAGGGCCGCACAGCCGCCCAAACCCAAGGCCGTCAAAAAAGCGCGGCGGAGCGCCGAAAGCAAACTCTACACGATGCCGGAACCGATACCGGTCGAGCCGCTGCCGATGGTGGTCGACGATCTTCCGTCGCCGAGTCAGATCGCTCCGCTTGTGCATTTTGCAAACGCAGAAAAGAACCTGGTCGTCGAGGTACCCTATGGCGAAGGCCATATCGTCTTTCTTAGTGATCCTTACATCGTCTCGAACGCAGGTATTTCGCTGGT
>JBBQGO010000100.1:0-7981 GCA_038323125.1 Pyrinomonadales bacterium | reverse complement strand
AACTGGATGTCTCGATCAAAAACTGCGGCCGGTCGAAATGAGTCTTTCGACCGGCCTTTCTCTTTCACAACAAGTGGCATGATTAAGACTGGTTCCTCGCAAAACGACTTAAGACTTTATATGGCCTTATTGCGTCCAAGATAAATAATAGACTTCGGAGAGAGATCTCTATGAACATCATCACCGGCCGAACGGCCATTGCAAAGTTATTGATCGTCATTGCCGCACTTCTTATGCTCGGAGCCTTCGTACTTGTGGGTGATGAACAAAAAGCGTCGGCTTCGGCCAGCGGCCCTTCCGCTTCGCATACCAACGCTCCGGGTGAGAGCAGTTGTACCAACTGTCACGGCGATTTCGAATTGAACAGCGGCCCCGGAAGCGCAGCAATTACGGGTATTCCGAGCAATTACCTTCCTGGACAGCAGGTCGCGATAACCGTCACCACTAGCCAGGAGGACGCGGTCGTCTATGGGTTTCAGATGACAGCGATCGACAGCCAGGGCCGTGCTGCGGGAACGTTCTCTCTGCCCGTTGAGGATCCCGCAAGAATGCAGGTTCTTCCTGGAATGGTTGAAGGAAATGAACGCTTTTATGTCGAGCACACTATCGCCGGGCTCTTCGCCCCTGGGCAATTCGGTTCAAACTCTTGGACATTCACGTGGACTGCTCCGATGGCCCGTGTTGGAAAAATAGGTTTCTATGCGGCCGGCAATGCGGCAAACAGCGACGAATCGCCATCAGGAGACTATATCTATACTGATAGCGAAGCAAGCCTTTCAGGTTCCGCTATATCAAATTTTGATGGTGATGTGCGAAGCGATATAGCAGTTTTCCGGCCCTCAACAGGAACGTGGTATAGCTATACTATCGCAACCGGCGATTACCAGAGCTTCCAGTTCGGCACTCAGGGTGACCTTATCACACCGGGCGATTATGACGGCGACGGTACGACAGATTTCGCCGTTTTCCGGCCTGGAAACGGCGCATGGTACATACAGCAAAGCGGCGGAGCGGGCTTCACTAGCGTTCAGTTCGGGACGGCGGGCGATCAGCCCGTTGCCGGTGATTATGACGGCGACGGAAAAACCGACATCGCGGTTTTCCGGCCGTCAACCGGTTTCTGGTATCTGTGGATGAGCAGCTTAGGCATCGATGCTGTTAATTTTGGCCTCGACGGCGATAAACCTGTCCCGGGAGATTTCGACGCGGACGGCAGGACGGACATCGGTGTTTACAGGCCCTCGACCGGCGTTTGGTATCTGTTTCAAAGTTCCGCGGGGATAACGGCGACCCATTTCGGCGTCGAGGAAGACCTTCCTGTCCAGGCGGATTACGACGGCGACGGAAAAACCGACGTAGCTGTTTTTCGTCCTTCGACCGGACAATGGTACCTTCTCCGGTCCAGGGACGGCGTTTTAGGCACTTCGTTCGGCCTTTCCACGGACCTGCCTGCTCCCGCGGATTATGACGGTGACGGAAAAACGGATATAGCTGTTTACCGGCCTTCGTCCGGCACCTGGTATGTTCTGATGAGTGCCGACGACACGTTTTATGCCACTGTCTTCGGCACGGACGGCGACATACCTGTCGCCGCCGGATACCTCACACAATAAAAAAACCCGTCAGATAATTAAATATCTGACGGGCATCCCAAAGAAAACAGTTGAATTGCTTATGGCTTGTCAACCGGGACTGCCTCCGGCCGAGCGAGTCCGGGCGCCTGTAAACCATATGGTACTGGCGTAGGATCGGTCACCGGCTGTGAGTTCGATGGCGGGTTGCCCATCGGAACAGGCTGTAGAATGGTCGGGTTTCTCGGCGTGTGCGGCGTCGCACTTGAGTAGTCCTGGCGCGTGATGCGGGGCGTGATAAAGAAGAGGATCTCGTTTGTATTACGCTGCACGCCTTTTCGTTTGAAAAGATTGCCAAGCAGCGGAATACTCGCCAGGCCCGGTGTCCTGTCCTGACTCTCACGTTCGTCATCGAACAAAACGCCGCCGATGATGGTCGTACCGCCGTCGGGCACCGTTACCTTGGTTTTCATGCTCTGCGAGTTTATTGCCGGAGCGGCTCCACCCACTATAGTCGCCGTAGAAGCGTTCTCGGCGGTTACCGTAAGGATGACCGCGCCGACATCCGTTATCTGAGGCGTGATCGCGAGACGAAGAGGAACATCCACATATGTCGTCGTCGCAACTACCGCGCCCCCGGCTGCACTGCCCGGCTGGATCGTCGTGATCGGGATCTTCGTACCGCTCATGATCTCGGCGGCCTGATTATTAAGTGCCGTTACCCGAGGTGTCGCAATGATCTTTGCCTGGCCTTTCTGTTCGCCGAGCGATATCATGGCACTTAATTGTGCGGTCCCGAATATCCCGGTGGTCAACCCAATGGCTGTGTTAGCGATGGATGAGAATAGGCTATTGTTGATCGCCGGTATGGGAAGACTCTCAGGAATGGGCAGCGATGTGGTCGCACCCGGTAGATTGCCTCCCGCGGCTCCACTGCCATTTCGCCCGAAAACCAAGCCGGAAAGCTGTACACCAATATCTCGACTAAAGTTTCGCGAGGCTACAACGATTCGTGCTTCGATCTCAACCTGTGCCTCAGGCTGATCGAGGATCTCGATAAGCTGCTTGATCGCCGCGATATTTGACGGCACGTCGGTTATGATGAGTGCGTTGCTGCGTTCATCAATCTCGATCGAACCGCGTCGTGACAGTCTGCGTTTGATGATCGGCAGGAGGCCGCCGCCTGCAATGCCACCCGCTGCCGGGGCCGAACTTCGGTTGGAAGACCCTCCAACTTCGGTGCCGCTTGTGGTTGAGGCAGTCTGAGTACCGCCCGTTACGGTAGCAAAATTTAGCCTTATCAATTCCGTGTACAACGCCGACGTGTCGAGCTGGTTGTTTTGGCGTTCGCGGTAAAGCTCTCCCTCAGCCGCAAGTGTCTTAATGTCGGCTACGCGAAGAATACTTCCATTCACCTGTACGCCAAGCTCCTGTGACTGAAGTACCGAGTCTAAAGCCATATTCCAGGGCACCTCATTTACCTTTACGGTGACAGGAATGCTGCCTACGGATTTGTCGATAACAAAGTTTATTCCGTATTGATCAGTGATGTAGCTGAGAATATCTCGGATGTCGGCATTGACGACATTCAGGTTGATCGGTTCGCCCCGAAATCCGGGCTCGCCATAGTATCTGCCCTGCGACTGCGGCTCAAGAATTGTTTGAGCGGCGGCCGATAAGGCAAAGCTGCTGACAAGGGCAAATGCGATGATGATCTTCTTGATCGCAGCGCGTGATTTTAAAAGGGAATTCATGTTTCCTCCGTAACTTAATTCAATCATTTCTTCGGGATGAAGAGTGCGGGAAGTAGACGGGTAGTACCGGCCATCGTCAGTTCCTGGCGATCTTGGCGGGTCTCTTACCGCCCTTGGCGGGTTTTGCTTTGTCCGAACCTGCTGGTTGGACGGGCTGGTTATTCATCTCGTCAAGCGGCGAGAGGAAAGGGTTAGGATTAGGCTTGACGGCGGGGATCGTTACGGGCGGCGGTTCGCTGCCGGCCGCGATCTGTGTGGGCCTCTCTGAAGATTGTGCCGGGGCGGTACCCTCGACCTTAGCTTTCATGGAATATTGTTTAAGGGGCATGTGTTCGACCGAAGCGACGAACTTGCCCTCGCCCACTTTACTCACCTTTCTAAATACCAGACGATTTTCTTCGACAGCGACAAGCTGTCCGTCAAAGAATTTCTCGCCGGGATAGATCGTATAAGAGAGCTTGATCGGCGTCGCTTCGACCATTGCGGCATATCCGCGCGGTGTTTTAAAAATACCAGTCACTGACATCTCATTTAGGGTCAGGACGCTCGTTACCTTTGGAATAGGGGCACCCGATGCTGCTGCGTTTTCCCGAAGCCGTTTGAAGTGTTCGATCCGAGCTTCGATTTCAGGAGGGCCGTAGTTCACGACCGGCTTTGCCGCCGATGGTGTTCCCGTTCCCCCGGCAGTCTTACCGCCGGTCGTTCCGGTCGAAGCTTTCTTGGGCGTCGCCCAGCCTGCCTTCTTAAACGGATCACGCTGAGCATTGATCTCCGAGAGGTTTCCGCTGACGAGCACGAATGCAGCAGCGACGGCGGACATGCAAGCAACGCGTTTTATTGTCGATATATTGATCATAACTTTTCTCGTTTTGACGTGGGTGGATCCTTTTAATGGTGATTATTTGGCTGGCGGTACCTGGGGAACAGGCGAGCCCGGTACCGCTGGCTGTCCCGGGGTCCCGGGTTTCGGTGCTGCATTCATGTCTGACGGGGCAGCATAATACGCCGTAAGCAGGAATTGCGCGTGCAGAGTCTTAGCGTCAGTCTGCTTATCAAGCTGGTTGATCTTGAAATCGGTGATCGAAACGATACGGGGCAGCTTTGCCATGCTCTCAAAGAAGGCCCTTAGGCTTGCAAAGTTACTGTTGACCTCGATCTCAACCGGCTTGGCCATTATCGAGTCCTCCTGTGTATCGTCGCGTGGTGCAAAACGCATCACCGTCATTCGGCTGCTATTTGCAGTATCCTGCAAACCTTGCAGCACGTTCGTGATCTCTCGCTGTTCGGGCAGCAGAACCTTTAACTCTTCATACTCTTCGGCTTTGCTGGCATATAGCGCACGAAACTCGTTTATACGCTGAGTGGCGACTCGGGCCGCCTCGTTCTTAGCCTGCAGCTCCGATATCTGATCGTTAAGAACTGCTACCTCCGCCCGGGTCTCGCTTGTAACGAAATACCAGACGCTCATGTAGAGCAGTGCGGCAACAGAAACGAGTAGGATCAGTTGAAAGTGCCACTTTAAGTTTTTTATTTTCTCTAGCATCGTGATTTCCTTCTTTCTCGCTGGGTTAGACTATTAATTCTTTGTAATTTGCACCGCTGGCGCTGCTCCGGGCATCTGGGCCGTGGTGGGATTTCCCTGGTCGGCTCCGTTTGCTTTCGACGGCGTATACGCGCATCTGATCGTGAAGTTGACGAGCTGCACCTTGGAAGCTTCCGAATCCGGAGTGGAGCCTTGGGTCGCATTCTGGTTCTGGATCTCGGCCCGGACCGTTTCGATATTCAGATTTGAGAAGAGACCATTTGAGAACTCCAGGCTCCGCCCGAACTGCGTAACTTGCGATTCATCCGGTGAATTGCCTTTCAGCACCAAGCCCTCGCCGGACTGCTCGACACTCTCCAGATAAAGGCCGGGAACCATAGCGATACGCTCGCGCATTGCATCGAGAACCGCGCTCGGCCCAGCCTGTGACGACCGCAGTCGTTTGATCGCCTCGATCCGGCTGTCGATCCCAGCTATCTTTTGTTCGAGCTCTTTCTGCTCGTTCATAACGGTCTCCAGCTCAGCAGCGATCTGCTTTTGCTCATCAAGCTGGCGTTCGGCTTCTGTCTTGGCCATTTGAGTGCTGATGATTTCGAAGCCGATAACCGCCGTGAGTAGTACAGTGACGACAACCGACATAAGGAGGAGGCGTGAGCCCGCACTCGATATCTTGCGGTCAACCGCGACGATCGCGCCGCTTTGTCGTTCAGTTACAGAATTTAATAGGTTGATCTTAATCATCTTGTTACACTCCCCTTAATGCCAATCCAACGGCTACAGCCATCTCGGGCACGATCTCACTAAGATAGTCGGGGTCGAATTTCTTGTTATCGACGTTGATGTTGCGAAACGGATCGAGAACTTCAACCGGCAGTTCCAGCCGCTGCGAAAGCTCCTGTGCAAGGCCGGCCAGTTTTGAACCGCCGCCCGAGATAAGGATCTTCTGAACCACGGTTTCGTTATCCTCAGTTGTAGCCCTGTAGAAATCGAATGTTTTCTGGATCTCCATTGCGACGATCTCAGTTACATTGTTCATCAGCGGTTCGATCGACTTTTCTTCGATCCCTTCGGCGGCATCGGCGACGCCCCGCTTGATAGCTTCAGCCTGCTGGAAGTTCAGTCCAAGGCTACGTTGAAGCACATCGGTAAATTGGCTGCCCCCGACCGTTATGTCGCGTGTGAACAGCGACCGCGTTCCCTTGACAATATTTACATTCATCGTTGAAGCGCCGATGTTCAAAAGCGTTACTACATCGTCCGGACCTGGTTGGTAATTGACTTCGTAGCAGTTCTGCAGAGCGAAGGTATCTACATCGATGACTACAGGGGTCTTTCCGGCAAGCTGTATCGCTTGCTTGATATTGTCGATTCGCTCGCGTTTGCACGCCGCGATCATCACCATTGTGGAATCGTCAGTCTCTGCCGTTACCTGGTAGTCCAGACTGACATCCGCCAGATCGTATGGGATATGTTCCTCAGCGTGCCAATCGATCGATTCTTCGAGTTCTTCCTTGGTCATTGTCGGCAGAACAATGTTCTTTAGGATCACGGAGTGGCCGCTAACGCCGGTGACAACCCTTTCGGCCGTGACCTGATGGTTCTGGCAGACACTTTGAATCACATCCGAAACGACGTTGAGCTCCATGATCTGGCCGTCGATGATCGTATCCGCCGGAAGATTCTCAAAACCCAAGCTCACCAGATTGAGGCTGTTGAGCTTGCCGTCAAGCTCGACCATTTTTATCGAACTCGAACCGATGTCTAAACCGGCAATACTTTTCTTTTTACCGAACATTATTTTTCTTGCTCCTTTATGGCATCCGTTGAATGCTTTTTCATTTGACGATCAGTTTTCTTGTATCCTTCCGAAATAATGGGTTTTAGGATTTGCAGGCTTTTTGCCACCCTTATTAGATAAACCGGACAAGAGGATATTCATTCGACAGGTCAACTCTGAGATGTGCTAAAACCCGTTCGTTTTCGGATGTTTCGATCACGAGACGTGATCAGTGGAATCGGGGCGTTCAAGAAAACTTTCGCACTTGGTGGCGATAGGCGTACGACCTATGTAGTCGCAACAATTAAAAGTTACAGGAATGTGCGGCTTCTGTCAACATATTTATACAATGTTTAACTCAAGCTGGAAGAAATAGATTCACACTGACCGTAGAAGCAGGTCAGAATGATTGCTGGCACCCCCGTTTGCGTGTACTGGCTAGCAGTGGGGCCGCGTCTTCAGCGGTGGCGGGCGAGACCGGCATTCTTTAGTTCCTGTTTAGCAATCGATTCAAAATGGACCTCATCAGGCCCGTCCGCGATCCGTAGTGCACGAGCGTAGATCCAGAACTGTGCCAGCGGTGTGTCCTGCGACACACCCGCACCGCCGTGGGCCTGTATTGCCCGGTCAACGATACGAAGCGTCATATGCGGCACCTGGGCCTTGATCACCGCGATCTCGAGCCGGGCGGCTTTGTTTCCCTGGGTGTCCATTTTCCAAGCGGCCTTGAGCACCAGCAGCCTTGCCTGCTCGATCGCAATACGCGACTCGGCGATCCATTGGCGGATGACACCCTGTTCGGCGACCGCTTTGCCAAAGGCGATGCGGCTCGCAGCACGCGCGCACATCAACTCTAATGCTCGCTCAGCTATACCAATAAGCCGCATACAGTGATGGACACGTCCCGGGCCGAGCCGCCCCTGGGCGATCTCGAACCCTCGCCCCTCGCCGAGCAGCAGGTTTTCCTTGGGGACGCGGACATTATCAAATTTGATCTCGGCATGCCCCAGCGGTGCGTCGTCGTATCCAAAGACATTGAGCATCCTAACGACCTCGACGCCGGGTGTATCCATTGGTACGAGGACCATCGACTGCTGGAGGTGTTTGGGGGCAACCGAGTCGGTCTTGCCCATAAAGATCGACAATTTACATCGCTCGTCCCCTCCGCCCGTCGACCACCACTTGCGTCCGTTGATGACGTATTCATCTCCGTCCCCAGCGATTGACGACTCGATATTCGTCGCATCGGACGACGCGACATCGGGCTCGGTCATCGAAAAGCACGAGCGGATCTCGCCATCGAGCAGCGGCCGCAGCCACCGATCTTTCTGTTCCG
>JBBQGO010000099.1:0-8064 GCA_038323125.1 Pyrinomonadales bacterium | reverse complement strand
CCGCCCACAAATATCGGTCCTCGTGTTACGCCTAATTACGAAGCAAATCTCGGCCAGCCTGCCGTCTACAACCTGATCAGAGGCGGAAAGGTTTTTGCCGGTACTCGTGACGAATATTTCTATATCGACCTTGGCGGCATTTTCGACGCTCTGAACCTACGGTCGGTCGGGATGTCGGGCGGCATCGACACGACAAAGAGCTACAATGTTAGTTCCATTGCTATCGAAGTTCCGATACAGGACCTCACGCAGTCGCGTAAAGTTCCGGCGGAGCCGACGGCACCCGGCGCGGTCGTAGGTGTATGGGCGACATCCAGCCGTCAGTCGGTACGGGTGATCAACAATGATGGTACACAGGATCACTCAGGTCCGTGGCAGCAAATATCACGGCTCGGCAACCCGCTGGTGAATGAACTTGTCATACCGCTCATGCTAAAGGACGCGTTCAACAGCCTGTCGCCGATGCTTGACGGGACGATACCGCAGGTGGTCCAGGCTATAACGGACCCTGAGTTGGCGAGGTTAATGGCAGCCGTTTTCGGCATAACAATTCCGCCGCCTCCGCGTAACGATCTCGTATCCATCTTTGCCACCGGCATACCGGTCAATCCGGCTACGGGGCCTAATTACACGACGTTCCTATCGGACGGCGTCCCGCACGAGTACTTGCGTCTAAATGTCGCAATTCCGATCACGCCTATAGCGAACCAGAACCGTCTGGGACTGCTCGGCGGCGATGTTGCAGGGTATCCCAACGGCCGACGCGTGTTTGACGACGTGGTCGATATCACCTTGCGTGCTATGGCGGGCGGTACACCGTTTACTCCGGCCCAGAACGTAGCGCCTAATAACACGCTTGGTGACGGGGTCAGCTTTAATCCGGAAGGACCTCTCCTAACCCGTTTTCCTTATTTATTGCCGCCAAACCAGGGAAATCAGCCCCGGCCATCGAGCACTCCTACGACATCGGCGACGATGAGAGGGAGTAACCGCGATAGCCTCCTGATTCCAACTGTAGACCGCGAAGGTCTTTTAAGATAGCTGACTATCTTTTTTACCCGGGGCCCAGTGGCCCCGGGTTTTTACTAACCTGCGGTACAGGAGACCCATATGTGGAAAATAAAGACTCTGCGATCCTATTTGATAATTTTTATTGCCGTCACGTCAGCATGCAGCACGAACAGCGATCTGCCTGCCGCACTAACAACTCACGCAGCGTCGTCGAGCGTTGCCGCCGATCCTAAAATAACGGAGATCGAGAACGAGATTGCCAAAAATCCGGAAATCTCGCGTGGATATACTGCTCTCGCATCTGTATATATACATAAGGCGAGAGAAACGGGAGATTTCTCTCTCAATCGTAAGGCCGAGGATGCGATTACAACGGCCCTCAAAATAGCCCCCGATGATCTAACTGCCCGCAAATTGCAACTGTCGCTGCATGCAACCTTTCATCGTTTTGACGAGGCGATCGCGTCAGGTCTTCAGATGGAAAAGGAGTTTCCGGCTGACGCATTCATACAAGGCGTCCTAACCGATTCTTATATTGTGACCGGAAAATATGCCGAAGCTGTGTCGGCAGGCCAGAAAATGGTGGATCTCAAACCCAACTCATCTTCCTATGCTCGCGTCGGGCATCTCCGTTCGCTGCACGGCGATCACAAAGGCGCGGTCGCAATGTTTGAGGTTGCTGCTCGTACGGCCGATCCCGCGGATAGGGAGGCCCAGAGCTGGTGTCTTGTCCATCTCGCTAAGGAATATATTAAAACGGGCGAGATGGATCGGGCAGAGAAAATTATCGATGAGGCTCTGGCTCTGCTGCCGAATTATCCTCTTGCCAGATATGAAAAATCTCACATCCTTGCTGCACGGGGCGACTATGAGAGGGCCCTTCGGACCCTTGAGCGCGGTGAGATCGATCTTACTCCTCACGCCTATCAGCTTAGAGGTGACATAGAGAGGAAGCGCGGCAGGGCAGCAGAGGCGGATCTGGAATATGAACGATCGGAGGCCTCGGCCCAGGCCACGGATGGGGATATGCATCCGTTTGCACTGTGGTGGGCTGACCGCGGAGTTCGTCTCAAGGAAGCTCTGGATATCGCCGAAAAAGACTACGAAACGAACAAGGATATCTACGGAGCAGATTATTACGCCTGGGCCTTATATAAAAACGGCCGCTTTGCCGAGGCAAGATCGGTGATAAAACAGGCGATGCGGCTAAAAACCGGAGATGCACGGATTATATTCCACGCGGGAATGATAGAGAATGCTTTGGGTAATAAACGAGAAGCTCGGCAATATCTCGAAGAGGCATTGAAAACAAATGCATATTTCGATCTGTTTCACGTGGAGGAAGCCCGGTCAGTCTTGAGATCTCTTTAGCACCGGATGAGCATGCCGCTGATGACCAACTAAGGGAGAGCCCCCAATCTAGCTTGCGGGGTCAATATTGATTATGACTTGTAAAGGAATTTATAAGGGATCGTTTAAATTACTTCAACTCGTCACGAGATGTTCGAAGCATCGATCGTATGGTTCCATGATCCCGAGACTGCTATTTTTCCTTGTGATCTGCTGCATTTCGCAAGTCGGTGCTCAGAGTGTTCGAGCGGTCACAGGGGTGGTGATCACCCCTCAATTCGAATTGGTGCCGGGTGTCAGCATTGACGTCCAATCGGATAGATCGGTTCCGCGCGTTATCAGTGATGGTGCCGGTAAATTTGTTCTATCAGTTCCGGTGGGCATCGCCGTCCTTCAATTTTCAGGCAAGAACATCCAGACCGTGTCGCGGACTTTATTACCCGGCGGTGCCGTAACAGATCTTCAGATCAAGGTTAATTACATAGTACCGTCGGTTGCGGCCAGCGTGACGATTCAGGCCGACGCTCTATTGCCCGACATCGAGTATCGGAACGAAACGATCTACGAGAACACCCTTTTCACACGCGATGACCAACTGATCCAAACGCTTAATGCCGGTATAAATGCAGGTCAGCATGAAGGCGGCGGAAAATCGCTAGAGATCAGACGATATGGTTTTAATCTGGATCATGGCGGGGTGAACGGCGGTCTAAAGATCCTGGTAGATAACATTCAGCAGAATCAGGGAACGCAGGGGCACGGGCAGGGGTGCCTTGGAAGTCTAAAGTCACTCTCGCCCGAGTTGGTTGATGGGGTGACCGTACTAAATGGCCCGTTCTCGGCGTCTTACGGAGATTTTTCGGGCCTCGGTGTTGTGCAGAATCGGCTTAAGGAATCACTCCCCGAAATTTTGACAGCACGAATACAGGGCGGTCCATATAATACCGTGCGCGGATTTTTTGCGTACTCGCCCAACTGGAAAAACATAACTTCTTTTATAGCCTACGAGCCCAGCTATACAGACGGGCCGTTTAAGAGCCCGTTAAAATATCGTCGCGACAACCTTACGGGTAACTTTACCTATAAAATCGACGAACGACAGACGGCGGGCTTTAAATTCAATCTCGGCCGAAATACGTTTTTCTCATCGGGTCAGATTCCTCTTGATCTAGTGGCAGGCGGCGAATTGGACCGTTTTGGCGCCATCGATACTGATAGCGGCGGTAAAGTGCAGTCCGGCACCGCTGCGGTTTATTATCGGAGAGAGGCGGCATCAGGCGCCACGTTTAAGGCCGATGCATATATCGGTCGTTCGCTGTTTGATCTTTATTCCAACTTTACCTTCTTTGCTGCTGATCCTGTTTATGGCGACGAAATACAGCAGCATGACTCGCGACTGGAGCAAGGTGCAAATGTCCAATATCTGCAGCCTTATAAATTTTTCGGTTCGCTTTCGCTTCTGACCGTCGGCGTCAATGTTCACGCCAGTCAGAACAACGTCGGACTCTACCCGACCGTCGGCAGAAATCCGAACCGCAAGTTTCTGCCGGGTAATCTGAATAATGAGGACGTCGTTTACACCTCGGCGAATGCGACAGTAAACAACTTAGCTGCCTATATCCAAAACGGCTTTACATTTGACGAGGGACACGTGAGGTTGGATGTTGGCTTGCGCCTCGACTATTTCAGCTACGACGTAAACGGCTTTGAGCTGCGTGACTCACGCGTCGATCTTATCAGCAAACAAAGCCAGGCGAAACTTCAACCGAAGCTGGCGATCGCATGGTCGCCGTTTGAAAGGTTTCCAATGAGCCTTTACGCAAATTACGGTCGAGGAATTTCGTCGCAGGACGCTCGCGGCGTCGCACGAAACCCGAGCTCGCCCAAACTATCCACGACCGACTTTTATCAGGCCGGAACGTCCTACAACAGCCAGCGTTTGTCCGCCGTATTCAGCTCCTTTCTCATCGATCGTTCAGCCGAACAGGTCTATATACCCGATGACGGCAGTGTCGAATTGGCAGGCCCCTCCCGGTCGTATGGTTTCGAATTACGCACATCGGCAAAACTTACAGAGCATTTGAGTTTTAATGGCGGACTTACGCGGGTGCTCAAGTCCTTTTACCGTGGCGAATTTGCACTTGACGGAAGTCGACTTATCGTGGACAGCTCGCCCCGATTAGCGGCTAACGCAGGCCTGGTCCTGTCCGGCCTCCGGGGATTTACTTCATCGCTCACGTGGCGTCATATATCGAACTACCGTTTGGACGGCGAAGTCCGTTCGCTTAGGGCGAGCGGTAATGACGTTGTGGATCTGGCAGTAACAAAACGACTTCGCCCGTGGGTCGATCTAAACTTTTCAGTCGACAATGTACTCAATAAGAAATATTTTGAAACTCAGAATTTTTTTGAATCGCGAGTGTGCCCAACCTGTGATCTTAATTCCAGGATCCACGCGACGCCCGGCTATCCATTTAATGCTAGCATCGGACTGACATTTCGATTCTTCGGCAAAGAATAATTACCTAAATTGTCCCTCAAGATATATTCAGTAGCTTACCGCTAACGCGGACGTATCACGTAATGCTGCACCGGCATATGGTGTGCCCACTAAATAGCTAAAAAATAGCTAAATAAATATAGACTTCTGATTCGATTCGCATTACACTTCGTTAGATTAGCAATACACGATCACTAATCGGGCGATGCTGTCCTGTGCTTTGTATCTTAAGGGAAGCGTCTCTGTTCCATTGGTAACGGATTGATGGACAACCCGTAAGCTTTTTACTCACCACTGTTTAAGGAGAAGAGTCATGTTTACCTTCCGATCAAAAAGCTGCCTCACGCTGGCAGTTGTGCTCACCATTTCTATATTCAGCATCTATCTGCCCCTGGCCGCTGTTAGTGCGGCTGACCACGCGGAGTCGACATCCGTCGCCAATGATCCGGGGGCCGACCTTGGGGACGCGTTCGTTTATCTTAATCCGTTTGACAATACAAAAGTTATATTGGCTCTGTCTGTCGCCGGATTTATAGTTCCCGCCGAGCAGGTCAACCTTGGATATTTTCCACACGACATACTGTACCGGTTCGAGATCGAGAACACAGGTGATGCCGTTGCTGACAGGACCATCGATATAACGTTCTCACAACAGACGTCACGGAGCATGCCCCAAACCGCGTCTGTTACCCTTCTGGCATCACCTAAGGGACCGCCCCCAAGTACGTTTCAGGCTCCCACAACCGTGCAGACATTGAATCCGACCGCCAACCCGTTCAGAGTAACAACAATTGGGTCCCTCGGTGTCAAATTCTTTGCCGGAATGACCGACGATCCGTTCTACTTCGATATTGTCGGGTTTGGCCGCTTTGTGGGATCCGTTTTGGGCGGCAACCCCGACCCTACACGGCTGCAGCGGGCACGCGACAGCTTCGCGGGTTATAACACACATATGATAACTCTCGAGGTGCCGGCAGCGATGCTGCGTGGTTCCGCCGGAAGCGTCATCGGCGTGCAGGCACTCACGATGCGCAGAATGAATGCTGTGCGCCAGCCTGATGGTTCTGTAACACATACTGGCGACTACATTCAGGTCGACCGTGCGGCCACGCCCGCGGTCAACACCGCCCTGATCCCGTTCCCGCGCAAGAACGAGTATAACGCGGCGACACCGCTCGACGACCAGAACGGCCTTTTCGCCGGAGACATTGTTGCAACGCTCACCGCGCTCGGTACTAACTCAACAAATATCGGCATCCTTGCGAGTGTCGCGGTGGCGAATGGCGATTTTATGCGGTTGAACCTTGATACGCCGAATTCCAGCCTCGGGTTTGGTGAACGGGTGACGACGCCGAACTACACGGGTTTTCCCAACGGCCGCCGTCCTGGGGACGACACGATAGACGTCTTGATGTATTTCATCACTAATCAGGCGATCTTAATGGGTGACAACGTCAACAGCAACGAGGTCCCGCCCTCTGAAAGGTTCCCGTTCTTTCCTCTGCCGAATCAGCCGCTGGAAAGTCCCGCGGTCGACAACACGCAGAACTAAGTTTTAAGAGCGAATCCTGATCATCCGCCGTTAGGCAACGACGGGTGATCAGGGCAAACCCGTCTGCCGCCCATGAAAACCTCAGTCCCGGTCCTCTGCGTAATTCTAATTTCCGCGCTCATGGTCTTAAGTGCATGCGGGCCCGCGCACACCGCCCCGGCCACGGATCAACCGGCCTCCAATGCTGAGGGACCGCCGCTCGCGAAGCCCCCCGCAAACGAAGTGATCCGCTTTCTCGAAGACCGGATCAAACGGGACCCATACGACTTTATTGCCCACAATAAGCTAGCCGCCGAGTATCTCCAACTTCTGCGTGAAACAGGTGATGTAACATATCTGGGCCTGGCTCGCCGTTCGGCGGCAGCGTCGCTCGATGCTTTGCCTGCTGAACATAACAAGGGCGGTTTGGTCGCACTTATCCAGGTGCAGTTTTCCTCGCACGAGTTCGCGTCCGTTTACGACAATTCTCTGCGTTTGATCGAAATGGAGCCGAACCGCGGTTATCCGTTCCAGTTCCTGGGCGATTCGCTGCTTGAACTGGGGCGATATGACGAGGCGAAAGCCGCGTTCCTGCAATTTGAGAAATATGGCGGCATGCAGGAACGCACAAGGGTCGCTATAGAGCAGCGGCTTGCCCGACTGGCGCTGCTCAATGGCGACAACGCGAGTGCTAAGCGGCATTTCTCGGCGGCGATAAAGATCGCGTCATCTGCGCCCGAGCCTCACCGTGAAACCGTGGCGTGGTGCCAATGGCAATTGGGCGAGACCGCATTTGCCTCGGGCGACTTCGCTGCTGCGGAAAAACTCTATCGTGATTCGCTCGTCACTTTTCCTGATTATTTCCGTTCGCTGGCGTCGCTTGGACGGGTTCGGGCGGCTCAAGGTGAGTTGGCCGAGGCCATTGCGTTTTACGAACAAGCGGTGGACCTCCTGCCCGATCCCTACTTTGTAGCAGCACTGGGTGACCTCTACCATATGGCAGGTCGCCAACAGGATGCTGAGAGGCAGTACGCGCTCGTCGAAAACATAGGCCGTCTCTCAACTCTTAGCGGCTCGCTTTACAACCGCCAGCTCGCCCTCTTTTATGCCGATCACGATCTCAAGACTGACGAGGCGTACCAGATCGCGTTAGCGGAGCATGAGGTTAGACGGGACATATATGGCGCTGATGCGTTGGCATGGACCGCCCTTAAAGCGGGAAAGACCGCTGAAGCTCAAGCGGCAATAACGGAGGCCTTAAAGCTCGGAACCAAAGACGCGAGGCTCTATTTTCATGCCGGGATGATAGAGAACGCCGCCGGAAATAGGAGCGAGGCAAAGCGTCTTTTGTCACTGTCGCTAAAAACTAACCCCGGCTTTGATCCGCTGCAGGCGATCAAAGCAAAAGCCGTTCTGGAGGCACTAGAGTAGCGAATGCCGCGTAAACTGCCTCTTTATTTGATACTCGCGTCGCTTGTGTTCGTCGTACACGCGGCCGGCCACCCTCTTGGTAATTTCAGCGTCAACCAATATTCGCGTCTCGAGGTCGGCACGTCGCAAATAAAATTGCGCCAGGTGTTAGATATGGCCGAAATATCGACCTTTCAGGAATCGGCGGCCATCGATGCCGATAGGGACGGGAGTTTTTCACAAGACGAACTGGATATATACG
>JBBQGO010000098.1:0-8131 GCA_038323125.1 Pyrinomonadales bacterium | reverse complement strand
CGACGGGTCCCGGCCTGGTCAGGGAACTCACGGATGCAGGGAACAGAATGTTTTTGGATTTGAAGTTTCATGACATACCCAGTACCGTTGCCAGAGCTTCAGTTGAGGTAGCGAAACTGGGGGTGTGGATGTTCAATATGCACATCCAAGGGGGCAGCAGGATGATGATCCGGGCTGTTGCCGAGGTCGACGAAGTCTGCCGCGAGGCGAAGATCGACCGTCCGCTGATGATCGGGGTGACCGTGCTGACCAGTTCGGAGGACGAAACGCTTCAGGAGACGGGAATCGCAGGGCCCGTCGATCAGCAAGTCGCGAGGCTTACGCGACTTGCCGCTGAATCCGGTTTGAACGGGATCGTCGCGTCCGCACGAGAGGTGCCTGAGATCAGAAGAGCGATCTCGGATCCTGGTTTTTTAGCAGTAACTCCGGGTATTCGCGTTAATGCTGCAACCGGGGACGATCAAAAGCGTGTAACTACACTTCGGGATGCGATCGCGAACGGCTCGGACTATGTCGTGATTGGCCGCCCGATCACACAGGCTCCGGACATGCGTGCGGCTGTTGACGCGTTAACATCGGATGTTAGTACGGCACATAAATGACTAATAGAATCGCTATATCGGTTAAGCTTCAGATGGTTAGACTACGGTTTTTGCGGCGGAGCTATGCCGGGCTCGCCGTTTTTAGTCTCGGGATATTGTTGACGTTGACGGGAAGCGGTTTGTCGCAAAACACAGCGGCCGAGTTCGTGTCCGAACTGCCGGGCCGCTTTCGCGTTGGCGAGAGGTTAACGTACAGCGTTTCAATGGGGCGTTTTACAAGTGCTGCATTCTTTGAGACCTCAGTGATCTCAGGAGGCAGCCTTGGAGGGCGGCAGGCGGTCGAACTTCGGTCCAGGACGAAAACTCTTGGGTTGGTAAGTGCCACCTTTTATCAACTCGATGAGAGCAGGGTTGTGTTTGCCGCTCCTGATACCGGTATGCCTCTGTATATGGTCGTGACGGATAATCTCGGGGCCATGCCGAAGGATACTGTAAGCAATTATCTTACCCAGCCGTCTTCGAATTTTGATCTGCTGACACTCATGTTTGCAGCTCGTCAGACCGGCGGCGTAGGAACATTTCCGATCTGGGAAAATGGTCAGGTCTATGCTGCGGCGTTTCAGACATCTGGTGTGGAAAAGGTCGATACCCAGGCCGGTGTTTTCGATACCACCGTTTCTACGGTCCAAAGTGATTATCTAACCGCGATCGGAATTAAGGACCTTAGGATCAACTTCGCCTCGGACCAGCACCATGTGCCGGTTTTGATCAGATTTAAAACGTCAAAAGGCGAGTTCCGCGTCACTTTATCGGCGATCCAATTGCCCGAGCCCGAGATCATTGCGTTGGTCACACCGGCGCCGGCGCCTGTACCAGTTGTCGTAAAACCCATACCCGCAATCGATATTTATGTTAATAACAGGCCTCTGTTGCCGGAGCTTGGATTCCAACTTGGCGAGCTGCTTGAATACCGTATCACGTCGGGAGGCAGGCCAATCGGTGTCATGGCACTCAGCGTGCAGGAAAGAAAGCTGTTCCAAAATGACGATAGTCTTTTGCTTACTGCCACGGTGACTGGAGTAGAACCCGGCGTTCAGGCGTTTCGTCTCGGAGAAGCGATGAGGGTGCAGGTAAATCCCGATACACTAGCCCCTCGTTGGGCCGAAGGTGCGGTGGAATCCTCCGCTTTGCTTGGGCTCAAGCAAACGCTCTCCTTTGACAAGCTCACGGGGAACATCACGTTTGCAGCAGAAAAACCTGTTGACGCTCCGATCGGCACGCATACGATCGTATCGCTCATCTACGCTATGCGTTCATTCAATCTGCAGCCGAGCAAGGATCCGAACAATCCGGTTAACGACACACGGGTTGCCGTATTTTGGGAGTCGAAGCCCTATGTTTTTACGTTGCGACCTTCGACTCCAGCAGAAATCACATTGAATGGCCAATTGACCCCGGCCCAGCTGGTAACTATCAACACTGGCGTGCCTCAGCTCGACCTACTCGCACCTAAAGTTTGGTTAGGTGCCGATAGCCGTATTCCACTTCGCTTTTCGATCGGATTATTTCAGGCAGATCTGATACCTCAGGTTACGACTATTACACGCTAATTTACCTTGGGAAAAAGAGAAAGCCGGTGCCCGGATTTCTCTAACGTACAATTGAAAATGGTTTTCAATTAGGTTAAAATCCTTGCGGATGGTGAACTCAACTCAATGACACTTTCAAACCTACCGGTCGGCAGCGACGCTCGTGTAACCGCGGTTAACGGGACCGGGCCTATAATGCGTCGCTTGATGGAAATGGGTGTTATACCCGGGGTCGGCGTCCAGGTGGTCAAGACAGCTCCTTTCGGCGACCCGATCGAGGTGCGTGTGCGAGGCTATAGCTTGGCGATGAGGCGGAGCGAGGCTGACGCGATCGAAGTGAAGATCTGAACAAACAGGCTCGCTCGCCCATGAATGAACGAAAACGGACATAGCTACCAACTCACAATTGCTCTTGCCGGCAATCCCAATGCTGGCAAGACGACCCTCTTTAATTCCCTTACCGGCCTTAAACAAAAAGTTGCGAACTACCCCGGAGTGACAGTCGAGCGAAAGGAGGGCCCGTGGGCGGTCATCGGCCACACGGCCAACCTTGTCGACCTGCCGGGCTTATACAGCCTCGACGCCACATCACTCGATGAGCAGATAGCCCGCGACATAATAACCGGAGTACAGGCGGGACTCAAAAAGCCTGACGCTATCGTTGCCGTAGTCGATGCCACGAACCTGGAGCGTAACCTGTATCTGGTTATGCAGCTATTTGAATTTGGCGTCCCCGTCGTCATTGCTCTGACGATGATAGATGTTTTTGAGAAGCAAAAGCATGAGATAGACGTCGAGATGCTCTCGGTCCTTTTGAAAACTCCCGTTGTTGCCGTAAACGCTAAGACCGGGCGAGGTACTGAGGAACTCGCTGCGAAGATCACGGAGGTTATTAATACTACCCCGGGGGTGCCCTATGTTTTCGAGGAGACTGATGAGGAAGCGGGCCCGCACGGAAAAATCTTTTCCCGTTACAATTTTATATCCAGCGTCGTGCAGGAATCCGTCTGGCACAGCGATCATGCGAAACACAGGCTTTCGGATAAGATCGACCGGATCTTGACGCATCGCATTTTCGGGCTGCTGATCCTCGTCGGGATACTGCTTCTCGTCTTTCAGACCATATTTTCGTGGGCGAGCCTCCCCATGGACCTGCTTGACCAGGGTTTTGGGAGCCTTGCGGATGTCGTTCGAGCACAGATGGCGCCGGGCATGCTGACCGACCTGATAGCCGATGGAATAATCGCAGGCGTTGGAGGTGTGGTGGTGTTCCTGCCGCAGATCCTGCTGCTGTTCCTATTTATTTCTCTGCTCGAGGATAGCGGTTATATGGCCCGGGCGGCCTTTTTGCTCGACAAGCTTATGAGCCGTGTGGGGCTGCACGGAAAGGCCTTTTTGCCGCTTATCAGCAGCTTTGCATGCGCGATACCGGGGATCATGGCAACGCGCACCATTGAAAGCCGGCGAGATCGGTTTGCGACGATCATGATAGCCCCGTTTATGAGCTGTTCGGCGCGGCTGCCGGTCTACACGCTGATGATCGCGACTTTTTTTGCCGGGCAGACGGTCCTGGGCTTTTTCTCGCTCGGAGCGGTCCTGATGCTGGCGATGTACGCGTTAGGGATAGCTGTAGCGATCGCAGTTGCGGCGGTGTTGAAGCGAACCATCCTGAAATCGCCGCCGCCGCCGTTCTTGATGGAATTGCCGCCATATCGTTTGCCAAACCTTCGGACCGTGTTTCAAAACATGTTGACGAGGGCGTTGGTCTTTTTGAAGCGAGCCGGGACGATCATTCTTGCGATCTCGATCATCCTCTGGGCGTTGATGTACTTTCCGAGGGGAGCGGAAGTCGCGAGTCCCGTTACGGCGGATCAAAGCGAGACAGCAGCCGTCTTAGGTGACGAAGGTGGTGGGCCGGGCGATGAATTGCTGCCCGAAAGTGAGCAGCTCAAGAATAGTTACGCCGGCATGCTCGGACATGCGATCGAACCGGTCATCGAACCTCTAGGATTTGACTGGAAGATCGGTGTTGCGCTGATCGCAAGCTTTGCGGCCCGCGAGGTGCTGGTGTCGACCCTGAGCATCATCTATAACGTCGGAAAGGACGAGAACGAAGAGTCAGAGACACTCATCTCGGCGGTTCGCAATGCTAAACGGGACGACGGGCGGCCCGCCTGGACACCTCTCACGGCTCTGACATTGATGGTATTCTTTGTGCTGGCGATGCAGTGCATTTCGACTATTGCGATAGTCCGGCGTGAGACCAACTCTTGGTCATGGCCGCTGTTTATGTTGGTTTATATGACCGGCCTGGCTTATATTGCGTCGCTGATCACTTATCAGGCCGGCAGGTTCCTGGGGTTTAGTTAAATTAGTTATGTCCTATCAATCTTTACTGGTCGCATTGATCATTTGTGCCGCGTTAATATACGCAGGCGCGATGTTGTGGCGTAACGTAACTTCATTTTCAAAAAAGGGAACGTGCGGCACGAGTTGCGGCTGCGGCGAGGCTCCCGGCAAAGCGGCTAACCGGACTTGAGCGGTGACCAGACATTTCTGACCGCCGGTGTGCGTGCGATGTTCCTGTCGACGCTGGCGTTCTCTCTGGCAAACGTATTCGTCAAGCAGGTTTCGCATATTCCCGCGATGGAGACCGTTTTCTTTCGATGCGCGGTCGCCGCCGCGTTTTGCCTTGCCGGGCTCTATCGGGCCAAGGCAGATCCTATTGGTTCAAACCACCTGTACCTGCTGCTGCGGGGTGTTTTCGGCACGATCGCATTGTATTGTTTTTTCCTAACGCTCCAGCAGATGCCGCTGGCGTCGGCTATGACGATCCAGTATCTGTCGCCGATCTTCACAACCGTTATCGCGATCTTTGTCCTGTCCGAAAAGGTCAAGATCCCGCAATGGTTCTTCTATGCGATCGCCTTCGCAGGCGTGCTCATCATCGAACGGTTTGATGGGCGTATCTCACCGGTTTATCTCGCCGTCGGGATCCTTTCGGCGATATGCTCGGGCGTTGCCTATAACCTGGTCCGCAGTCTTCGCGGCAAGGAGCACCCGCTAACCGTGGTACTCCATTTTCAACTTGTCGGGTTGGTCGTTGGGTTCGTAAGCCTCTTTTTCGACTGGAAAATGCCAAGCGGGCTCGATTGGCTCTATCTGTTTCTGATTGGCGCGTTTTCCCAACTTGGCCAGATATTTTTGACGAACGCGCTGCAGCGTGAACCCGTAGCCGGCGTGGCGATCATAAACTATACGGGATTGGTCTATGCGCTTACGATCGGATGGTTTATATTCGGAGAGGTCCAGGGCCTGATGTCTTTGGCAGGAATGCTGCTCGTGGTTGCCGGCGTGCTGTGCAGCGTGCTATATGGTCGCCGGCAGAGCCGGCTCGAGGCCATCGAAGCCACGGCCGGTTAAAGAGGGCTTACAAGATGGAAACGGAGATCAAGGCAGCAGTTGTCACGGTCAGCGATACTCGCGCCGCCGATGACGATATCTCGGGCAACAAGCTGGTCGAGCTCCTTGGGTCGATCGGTGCCGAGGTTGGCGTACGGCGGAGCGTGACGGACGATCTGCTGCACATTCGCGAAACATTGCATTCGCTCGCAGAACGCGGTGACATCAACCTGATCGTCACGACGGGTGGAACGGGCTTCGGCCCCCGCGACAACACCCCCGAAGCAACCCGAGGCGTAATCGAACGCGAGGCGCCTGGGCTGGCAGAAGCAATGCGCCGTGAAACCGCGTCAAAAACTCCGCTTGCTATGTTGTCCCGCGGCGTTTGCGGTATCCGCGGTAATACGCTTATTATCAATCTGCCGGGTTCGCCGAAGGCCGTCGAAGAGTGTTTCGGCGTCATACGTCCTGTGCTGCACCATGCAATAGATCTGATCCTGGGAAACACCAAACATGATAAATAAGCTACGAGTTATGCAGGGCGCGGCGATCGCAATGGTGATCGCGCTCCTATTATCGCCGATTTCGGCACAAACCCAACCCGTCAAAGCTTCGATCGATGATGAGATCAAATCAGATCTGGCGATGGGGCCGTGCAAGAACAGCGATCGGCTCGATGCGGTAAAAAGGCTCTTCCTAAAAATGGGAGCTGCGTAGACCGACATCGTGTCTGAAAAGAAAAATGACATGCAAAACGTTGTGCTCACCAAAAAGGGTGCGACAGATGAGACGGTGGTTATCGGTGCTCATTTTGACAAGGTGAGTTCGGGCTGCGGCATAATCGATAATTGGTCGGGAATCGTCATTCTCGCACACCTTTACCGAACCTTGAAGAATGCCGATACACAAAAGACCTATATTTTTGCCGCCTTCGACAAGGAGGAGGTCGGGCTTTTGGGCTCGGCGGCGATGGCCAAGGCGATACCGAAGGACAAGCGAGCCTCCTACTGTTCAATGGTAAACCTGGATAGTTTTGGATTGGGATACCCTGTGATACTGGAAAATGCCTCTTCGTCAAAAATGATAAAGCTGGCTAAGGATCTCGGGGAGGAACTGAAAGTGTCGGTAACGGGACTGAATCTAGAGGGCGTAGCTAATGCCGACTCCGCGTCATTCAGATCGAAAGATATTCCGGCCATCACCTTGAGTGCTCTTTCTAATAAATGGCCGCAGTTTATGCATTCTGCTAACGACACGCTCGAGAATACGAACCCATCCAGCGTGCGGGTGGGATATCTCTACAGTCTTGAATACGTGAAGAAGCTCGAAGCGAGCGCTTGCAGCGTATTCAGATAATCGCTGCCCCCCCGCCAATTGTACGGGTCGCTCGTGCCAGCCGCTTTGTAACGCCCTGGCTTAGCGAGAGGCCCATTATCATCACTTCCGCCAAGCGCGGGACGAACGCCGCTCGTCGCAGCCGCGAACAAAGCCGCAGCCGCTGGTCGAAGGCCGCGTTGTGCTGTCGCTTGTAGTCTTCCGATATCTGTTCATAGCATTCATCGGTAAATAGCCCGTCGAGGCCGCGGGTGATGGCATCGGCCGCTATTCGCGAGCTTTCAAGTGCCATAAGAATGCCGCTGCCCGTAAATGGGTCGATAAAAGCTGCGGCGTCACCGATCGTCAACAAACCATTGGCCGGTGCCAGCGGGGAGCGGCCGTAGCTTTCGATCGGTACTGCCAGCCAGTCATCGATCGGACGGGAATCGCGGAGCGAACGTCGGGCCTGTGCATTCTTGAAAACCACCTCTTTCATTATTTCAAAAGCATCCCCACGATATTTCCTGGCGGTTTCAGCCGCAACGATAAAGCAAAGATTGTATAGCCCTCGGTCGACCTGGCTGCAACCTCCATACCCGCCCGGGTACACGTAGATCTCGCAATCGCCGGACAGGACCGCCGCGTCGGTTAGATGTGTTTTGAATGCCACATATGGGGCGCGCGTGCGTCCCGGCTGTTCCGCGGCGTTGGCAATGTGGCGCGAGAGCACTCTCGACCGTCCCGAAGCGTCGATTGTCAATTTGGCGTTGACCCCATGCTGCCCGAGTTCCTTATTCTTCAGTTCAAGTCCGGAAACTATCTCACCGCGGTGTCGCAGGCCGACCGCCGTAGATCCCGGGCGGATGTCGACACCGGCGTTTTTGGCCCTTTCCAAAAGCAGATCATCCATGACCGACCGGCTGAGGCCAAGGGCGTGGGACCCCGGTTTGAACCATTCATTGGGGACGGCAACCGAGCGAGTGTGGGTGGCGTAGAACACAGTTCGGCTGATCGGGACACCGTCGGCAGCCATCGCATCGAGTACGCCGAGCTTTTCAAAGTGTTCGAGGCATTCCGGTGAAATGAACTCTCCGCACAGCTTGTGACGCGGGAACTGTTTTTGTTCGATGAGTATGACCTTTAGCCCGGCACCGGCAAGTCGGATAGCGGCACTCGACCCCGCCGGGCCGGCCCCGACAATAGCAACGTCATAAATATCGTCTTGCAGATCGCTCATAGGCCGTCACCGGCTGAGGCTTCGGAAAGGACGAGTCGGAATGC
>JBBQGO010000097.1:0-8182 GCA_038323125.1 Pyrinomonadales bacterium | reverse complement strand
TCAGCGCCTTCCTTGGCGACACGGTCAAGAATCTGATTTTTCTGCTCGATCTTCTGATTTTTCGCAGTTACGGCTTGGACCTGGGCCTCGTGGTCCGCAAGCGCCTTTTTTTGTTCAGCGGTCATTTCCCCGGCATTGTCCGCCACGGGCGAACCTTCGCTTCCAGCAATGCCTTTACGTATCTCGGCCTCGGAGATCTTACTGCCGTCGCCAGGAATAAGCGTAACTACGATCCTCTCCTGTCCTGCCTTTACGTTTGCCAACACGTTCGGTGCGGCATTGGGTGAGCTTACTGCCAATGTGTAGCTGGCACCGAGCATTAACCCCGCAAAACTAAACTCGCCCTTCTTATTCGTTTTTGCTGACAGGGCCTTCGTTTTTATATCGATACGATAGACTTCGACCAGGGCCCCGGCTACAGGCTCAACAGTATTGTCTGCTTTTCGAAGCTCGACCTTACCGCTGACGGGTGCAGTTTGAGCGTAAATGGCCACCTGGGTGGACGCCGCGAATCCCAAGACAAAGAAAAGAGTGATGAATGACTTTCGAAACATTGGATCCTCCGATAATTAACCAACCGCCGGTTGGATGCATTTCTCTGAAAAAACGTTCGACTTTTCAGGTTATTCTAACTCAATAGCTATTACGAACCCAACACGAGGTGCTATCTTACTCTTTCTGATAAGCGCAAGCGTCCAATGAAAAACAAGCTTTTTAATTTCAGCGCAGGACCGGCGATCCTTCCGCGGCCCGTCCTTGAAAAAGCACGTGAAGAGATGCTCTCCCTCGGTGGCAGAGGGATGAGCGTGATGGAGATCAGCCACCGTTCCGCGCCATTCGAAGCGCTCATCGCCGATGCAGAGGCGGGCATTCGCACTCTCTTAAAAATACCGGAGCAATACAGAGTGCTCTTTTTGCAGGGCGGGGCCTCGATGCAGTTTTCAATGGTGGCAATGAACTTCCTGGGTCCCGGCCAGACAGCGGACTATGTTATCACTGGGGCGTGGGGGCAAAAAGCTCTTGCCGAGGCTAAAAGATGTGGGAACGCCAGAGAATTGTTTTCAACGGCGGCGACCGATTTTCGAACGATCCCATCGCAGGACGATTTACACTTTGACCCCAATGCCCGATACATCCATTACACGTCGAACGAAACGATCGAAGGCGTCGAGTTCAAGTACGATCTCGAGGGCGGCGGCGTACCGGTCATTTGCGATGCATCGTCAAACATCCTCTCAAAACCGATCGACATCGAGAGATACGCTTTTATCTACGCAGGTGCGCAAAAGAACATCGGCCCTAGCGGCGTAACAGTCGTGATCATCCGCGAAGACCTCCTGGAGATGGTCCCCGAAGATCAGCATTCGATGCTGAATTACCGGTTGATCGCGGAAAAGGGGTCGATGCTCAACACACCGAACACGTGGGGCATTTATATAATCGGCCTCGTTTGCGACTGGCTCGATCAACAGGGCGGGCTCGCAGGGATGAAGTTGAGAAATGAAGAAAAGGCCGCAATACTGTACGAGGCGATCGACACGAGCGGCGGCTTCTATGTAGGACATGCTGCCCCATCGGCACGATCGATGATGAACGTGACTTTTCGCCTGCCGTCTGAGTCTCTTGAGGAGAAGTTTTGCGCCGAGGCAACAGAACGCGGCCTCGACGGCCTCAGAGGACACCGGACCGTCGGCGGCGTGCGTGCCTCGATCTATAACGCATTTCCACGCGAAGGGGTCGATGCTCTCATCGAGTTTATGGATGAGTTTTCACGAAGAAACGGTTAGGCGAGGGTAAGCACAATATCTAGCAGATGATCCTCCTCTGCCTCGGCGACGGTTCTTAGATCGATCGTTACGCGACCGTCAACGATCCGGCAGATCACCGGCGGATCGGACTTTCGCATTAGTTCCTCCAGCCTTTGTGCCGGCATCTCCGGATGGGTCAAACCGATCAGTACAGTTTCGAGTTGAACAGCCGGGGCGGCGCCGCCGCCAATGGCAGACACTCCGTCGATCAGCTCAGCATTAAGTCGCTGATCCGCATTTGTCTTGCCAGCCAATCGATCGATGAACCGGTTTGCCCTAACCCTGATCTCACTCCTGCTCGCCGACATCATCTTGAGGACTGGAATCTTACTAAACGCCTCATCGCGACTGTAGGCCTTCAGCGTCCCTTCGAGGGCGGCATAGGCAAGTTTATCCAGCCGCAAGGCACGATACAGAGGATGCGAGCGAAGCCGTTCGATGAACTCTGTTCTGCCAGCTATGATCCCTGCCTGGGGACCCCCGAGCAGCTTATCGCCGCTGAATGTCACTATATCGGCCCCGTCGGCGATCGAGTTGCCAACTATCGGTTCATCCGCGAGGCCAATACCGCTCAGATCTATCAATGCGCCTGACCCGATGTCCTCATAGAGCAAAAGCTCGTGCTCGTGGGCGAGTGCCGCGAGTTCGGCAAGCGTCGGGGAAGCCGTAAAACCTACGATCTTGTAGTTAGATGGATGAACGCGAAGGATGAGCCGCGTTTGGCTGCCGATCGCCTTTTCATAGTCTGAGACCTTTGTTCGATTCGTCGTACCGACTTCGCAGAGGGTCGCACCCGATTGAGAGAGTACGTCCGGCACCCTAAAATCACCGCCTATCTCAACAAGCTCGCCGCGCGAGATCACGACCTCGCTGCCTGCGGCAAACACAGTAAGAACTAAGAATGCGGCTGCGGCGCAGTTGTTGACGATCAGGACGCCTTCCGCACCAGTCAGTTCGGCCAGCAATTCCTCGACCCGCTGCCCACGTCTTCCCCGCTGCCTGCGTCCGATGTCATATTCCAGCGAACAGTAGCCGGCGGCCTCATTGACTGCCTGCAATGCAGTATCGGAAAGTGGTGCGCGCCCCAAATTGGTGTGAATTACGACCCCAGTCGCATTGATAACACGCCTCGTTCCGCTCGCCTGTTCTGCCCGCCAGATCCGGTCCAGGCGATCCGACGCCAATGCTAGCAGTTCGTCCTTTCCGTTGGCACCGTCACTATGAGATCGAAGTTCTTGCCGCAGATCTTCGGTTGCCATTCGGGCCAAGTTCGCTGTCTGCCGATCCCCGGCCTCGAGGACGATCCTACGCCCGACGGGCGAGCGAAGCAGGTCGTCGATCGACGGCAGATATTGCAGTAGCTCATTCAAATGGCTGGACCGAACCGGTTGCATGTAAACATTTTAGCTCAAGATCGAAAATAAACGTGGAAATACGTCGTCGTTAACGTTTTTCTTTAAAAGAGGCCTCTCCGCGCCCCGCCTCGCTCAAGGGGGATAAACAAATGGCATTAATCGGAAATAAACTATATAGAAGTGTTCAGTTTAAGCAAGACGCAGGGACTGACGTCGATCAGCAGCTTACGCGGATGGAAGACGATATCCGCAAGCTAAAGATCGACTTTGACATCTTTTTTAACGGTGCGACCAAGCGGCCGCCTTTGGAGGCCCGCGCGCGGCTTGAGTCATATATCAAACGTTTGGCGGACAACAGAAACCTCTCATACGCTCAACGCTATCAGTTCAATATGCTCGTCGCTCGCTTTACCTCCTATCGGGAATTGTGGCGGAGAACGCTAAAGGCAAAAGGCGAAGAGCTTGTATAAACAAAAAGCGAACCCATCGAACGGGTTCGCTTTTTACGTTTATGAGCGATCGTGATCTACGCCACTTTCATCACGTTCTCTGCCTGCGGCCCTTTAGGCCCTGAAGTTACTTCGAACTCAACCTCTTGGCCCTGGATCAAGGTCTTATATCCATCACCGGTTATCGCACTGTAATGAACGAAAATATCCTGCTCGCCGGGCTGCTCGATAAATCCATACCCTTTGGCATTATTAAACCACTTGACCTTGCCGATCGTCTTTGACATCTCTCGTAATCCTCCTAAAACTTCAAAACATAAGATTTCCTCGCCAAGACCGCACGACAGCACGCCCGGCGAAGAACAAAAGACCACACGCCTGACCGGAAACAAGTTGCCGACAAAGGCGGTTGAGCTGAAATCCACCTCGCACGCAAATTGCCAAAAAAACCGAAATCTATAAACTGCAAGATCGTGAGTTGCCTTGTTGGTGTTTGGATAGACGAAGCAAAATTAACCAAATCTTAATGCTCTGTCAAGAGTCTTTTGGTCATTTTCGTAAAATAACCCGAAAATTGACATAAATAAGTCAATATCGGAAGATAAAGCCAAGTTTTCACAGTTAAAAACGCCTCACCTCATGGCAGACAATAACGGCAGCGACGCACCGCTTTCATACAACAAATACCTAAAAGTACGCGAACTTCTCGAGCTCCAGCGAACCTTGTCCGAACCGACCAGCCATGACGAACTTCTTTTCGTCATCATTCACCAGACCTATGAACTCTGGTTCAAACAGATCCTTCATGAACTCGATGCGGCCGTAGGCTGGCTGGACGAAGGCAGGATGTTCCGTGCAAATCACAGCCTTCGCGGCGTTGTTTCGATCGAGAGAATACTCGTGATGCAGATCCATATTCTCGAGTCTATGGCTCCCATAGGGTTTCTGGAGTTTAGGGACAAGTTGAACCCGGCAAGCGGATTTCAGTCAATGCAGTTTCGCGAGTTGGAGTTTTTGTCAGGAGCCAAGGATGAAAAGATATTGGCATCTTTCAAGCATGACGAATTTGCGCACGAGCGTCTCACCCGCCGTTTCAACGCCCCGTCGCTGGCAGATGCGTTCTGGGCATTGGCGGGCCGCAACGGCATGTCGGCGGAAACCTATGAAGACCGGGTCAAATCGACCGTTGAGATACTGACCCACCCCGAACGCTATGCCGAGCTTTACAACATGCAGGACCTGTTGATCGAGCACGACGAACTGATCATCTCGTGGCGATACAATCACATTTTGATGGTGGAACGGATGTTGGGAATGAAGCGCGGCACCGGTGGGTCCGAGGGCGTCGGTTATCTGATGACAACGCTAACGAAAAAGTTTTTTCCTGAGATATGGGAAGCTCGAACGCATCTAACTATCGACGCGGTCCCTTTATGCCCGAACGGGTGAATAAGCAACAAAATGAAGAATTTGGCGATCACAGTCCTATTGATCTTGTTCTCGGCCACAGCTTTCGGCCAGAGTATCCGCGTAACTATACTGCACGTAAACGACGTCTATCAGTTCGCCCCAGTCGACGGCGGTGACCGCGGCGGGTTGGCGCGCCTCTTGACGTTGAAAAAACAAGCTGCGGCCGAAAATCCAAACATTATATTTACGTTGGGTGGGGACACGCTCTCGCCATCGGTTGAGACTCGCACGTACCGGGGTGCTCAGATGATCGACGCGTGGAACGCCGTCGGCCTCGATTACTCGGTCCTCGGCAACCACGAGTTCGACATCAAGACCCCCGAGCTGCTCGATCGAATGAAAGAATCGAAATTCACATGGCTGGGTGCCAATGTGATCGATACCAAAACGGGCAAGATATTTGCAAACATGCCTCCTTACGTCATTCGCGAGATCGGCGGCGTAAGGATCGGGTTTATAGGCCTGCTGCTGCCGGAAACTAAAGAGACATCGTCAATGGAAGACAGCCTCACCGTTGCCGACTATTGCACTACGGCTAAGAAACTTGTCAGAGAGATGCGGCGAAAAAAGGTCGATGCCGTCGTTGGCCTCACCCACTTGTCGATGACCCAGGATAAGCACCTGGCAAAATGCGCCCAATTCGATCTCATCCTCGGCGGGCACGAACATTCACTGCTTCAGTCATCGTCAAACGGCACGCCAATATTCAAAATGACGGCGGACGCCCGTGAGATGGGCAAGTTCAATCTCAATTTTAACGCGGCGACCAAGAGGTATGAGAGCCTCGACTGGGAGATAATACCCGTTACTGACAAGATCGCCGACGCTCCCGAGTTTGCCCCCGTTTTTGAAAAGTATCGCGGCCTTCTCGAGGAGCTTGCCGTGCCCGTCGGGGCGACCTCGACGCGGTTAGACGCCCTGTCTCACTCAGCTCGAACGATAGAGACCAATATCGGAAATTTTATCGCGGACGCTTATCGCGAAGCTGTCGGAGCTGAGATCGGTTTCGTGAACGGAGGCTCGATACGGGCAGATCTGACATACGAACCGGGCGTACTTACAAAACGCGATGTGCTTTCGATCCTGCCGTTCAATAACCCGATCGTTAAGGTCGAGCTAACGGGCAAGGTCTTGAAAGAGGTTCTCGAACACGGTGTCGCCCGCAGCGGACCCGGAGAGGACCACGAACCGGGCAGGTTTCCTCAGATCGCGGGTTTACGGTTTGAATACGATGTAACGAAGCCAGCCGGCAGCCGGGTCGTGTCGCTGACCGTCGGCGGGCAAGCGGTCGAGGACACGAAAACCTATACTGTCGCTACGTCCGACTTTCTTGTTTCACGCGGCGGCGACGGATATACGATGTTTAAGAGCGGCAAGCTGTTGACTACAGCCGAAGAGGCTCCGAAGGATTCGGAGGTATTTGAACAGGCCATTAAATCGGCCCCGAACGCGACGATCGGGCCGGTGACCGACGGACGAATAAAGCGGTTCAACTAGACGAAGACTGCGAAAACCTCATTGGAAAACAACTTGCCCTTTCTGGTCAGCTGCATGCGCCCGTTGGCAATTTGCATCAGCCCCGCCTCGACGATCGACGCGATTGCGTCCACACGCTCATCAAAAAGGTCACTGCCAAAACGACACTCGTGGTCCGCAAGGTCGACACCGCCTTCCATCCTCAGCCCTAGAAATATAAACTCCGACGCTAGATCGATATCCTCGCGCATCACCTCGGCCGAACCGCTCGCCTCGATCAGTTGAACATACCTGGCCGTATCTCGCTCATTGGCGAATCGCTGCTGTCCGTCAAATGAATGGGCCGATACTCCAAAGCCCAGAACCGGATCGAGCGTCCAGTATTTTGAGTTGTGCCGCGACTCTCGCCCCGGTCGGGAAAAGTTCGAGATCTCGTACTGCACGTAACCCTCAGCGGCTAGTTTGTCGAGCATCAGCTCGTACATCTCGGCTGCGAGCTCATCGTCCGGCTTCGGTTGGCGGCCGCTCTGTACCTGCGTGGCCAGCGGCGTCCCCTCGTGTATTTCGAGCAGGTAAAGCGACAGATGCTCGGGCGACATCGTTATTGCCTCGTTGAGATTACGTTGCCAATCCGCAAGGGTCTGTCCTGGCAGCCCCGCGATCAGGTCAAAGCTGATATTGTCAAAGCCCGCATTGCGGAGCAGACGGAAGGTCTGGCGGGCATCGTTGGCGTCATGGCCCCGGGCCAACAATCTCAGCGAGCGATCGTCGAAGGTCTGGACACCGAAACTTGCACGGTTAACGCCCAACTGCCGATAGTCAGCCAAGGTTGCCTGCGTCACGGTCGCGGGATTCATCTCCATCGTGATCTCGGCGTCAGGTGCGACCGTGAACGTTTTCGAAACTGTATTTATCAAGCGGTCAAGTTGATCCGGCGTAAGCAGGGACGGTGTACCGCCGCCGAGATATATCGTATCGACCGCACCCTCGGTGCTGCCGCCCGCGATCTCGCGACAAAGGGCCGTGACGTACCGGTCAACCACGTCTCCCTCTCGGTAAACATCTGTGGCAAAGTCGCAGTACGAACACCGTGATTTACAGAATGGGATGTGGAGATAGATACCGGTGGACATTGACTTTTATGACAGGGGTTCAAAACCGGCCTTCGTGCTGAGTGCAATTAGGTTTCCAGCCGGGACCGGAGCGATTCGCGCCAGAGGTCTTCCAGTTCCCGAACCGTGACCGAGATCCTCGATGCGCCGTTGATCGCTATGTCAACCTTATCAACCGTAACCCGACCGATCACCTCGAACGGGCAATCGCCAACGATCTCTTTGACCCGTTCCAGACTTTGCGGCGCGAAGCTGACAATTATTCTTGAAGGTGATTCACCAAAAAGCAGTGCCTCGGCCGATAGGCCCAGACCATCGGGAGTGAGTTTGCAGCCGATCGCACGGCGTCCGAGGGACGAGAAACAACATTCTGCTGCGGCTACGGCGAGGCCGCCGTCGGAGCAGTCATGGGCAGAGGAGAGCAGGCATTGGTCGGCCAGCTTGAGCAGAGTGTCCTGTACCTTTTTTTCTAATTCGAGATCAAGATGCGGCACTTTGCCGTTCGCTATCAT
>JBBQGO010000096.1:0-8199 GCA_038323125.1 Pyrinomonadales bacterium | reverse complement strand
CTCTATAGCCTAAGAGAGTAAGTGTGTTCGTGCTGCCACACTGAGCTTAAACGATACCGATATGCCTGAAAAGAAATCGAAACTAGCTCAGATAAAAACAAAACCGACTGTCGCGAGCGTTGAAGATTTTCTCAATGCTGTGCAGGATGAACAGAAGCGAAAAGACAGCTTTGTGCTTTTGGAAATGATGAAAAAAGCGAGTGGCGAGGAGCCGAAGATGTGGGGCAGTTCGCTCATCGGATTTGGCAGTAAAAGATACAAAAGCCCTGCGAGCGGCCGGGAGGTTGACTGGTTCCTGATCGGCTTCTCTCCTCGGAAAGCAAATTTCTCACTGCATCTGATCGTCGATATACAGAAGCATGAGGACGTTCTTAAAAGCTCGGTAAACATAAGACGGGTAAGGGCTGTCTTTACATCAATAAATTGGAAGATGTAGATCTAAAAGTGCTGAAAGCAATGGTCGAGGCGTCATTAAAAGCAGTATCCGCCGGCTAATGAGGGTTCAAAGAATTCCACGTTTTCGCCGCGTCATCTTCGCCTAGCCGCTTTGATGTCCCTAATCGTCGAACCTGTGTTTGATAAACTCTGCTTCGATCATGTAGACCGTCAATTCGCAGACATCTTTAACATAATCTCCGATCCGTTCGATATGTTTAGCGACGAAAAGGAGTTGAAGAACCCGGATCGAAGTAGCCGGCTCAGTTCGCATAAACTCCATCAATTCGCGCACTATTTTTTGATAGATCGAATCGATCTCTTTGTCAGAAGCGATCATTCGGCGAGCCAGTTTTGAGTCTTCGGTTGTAAACGCGATGATCGCCTGATTGAGCATCTCGGACGCGCGGGCGGCCATGCGGGGAAGATCTACGTATTCGGCCAGTTGAGGTTCATTGTTAAGCTCGATCGCGGCGCTTGCTATATTGCCGGCGTGGTCGGCGATCCTCTCCAGGATGGGGGTGATCTTGGCGACGGCGATAACGAAACGCAGGTCGCGGGCGGCGGGCTGCAGCAGGGCAAATATCTCGATGACCTCGCGGTCGATATCGAGCTCCATGCTGTCGATCGTATCGTCATGGGCCAACACCTCGGCTGCACGATCGCTGTCGCGCTCCACCATGGCCTGCATCGCCTGATCCACGGCGTTTCTCGCCTCATTGCCGATGTTAACGATCATCGCCCTGAGGTCTTCCAACCGTTTGTCGATCAGTCTGTTTTCCATACTTCCTCGCTAAAATTTTGCCGCTACACCCGTGATCACCCGAACCGGCCGGTTATGTAATCTTCTGTGAGCTTTTCATCCGGATTGGTAAACATCTTCGTCGTCGGATTGGTCTCGATCAACTTTCCCAGCAGGAAAAAGGATGTCCGGTCCGATACGCGTGCGGCCTGCTGCATATTATGCGTGACGATCACGATCGTATAGTTCTTTTTCAGTTCCACGATCAATTCTTCGATCTTCTGGGTCGCAAGAGGGTCAAGGGCAGAAGCCGGTTCGTCCATCAGCACAACCTCTGGCTCCACCGCCAGGGCCCGTGCGATACACAGCCGCTGCTGTTGGCCTCCAGAGAGGCCAAAGGCTGATGACTTTAACCTATCCTTCACTTCATTCCAAAGTGCCGCACGCGTCAACGCTTTTTCAACCCGTTCGTGCAGGTCCGTCTTGCTCGACGCCATGCGGTTTATGCGAATGCCGTAAGCAACGTTTTCAAAGATCGACTTCGGAAACGGGTTGGACTTTTGAAATACCATCCCCACCTTTCGTCGAAGCGTGACGACATCGGTGCCCGATCTATAGATGTCGGAGTTCTCGATCATTACCGAACCTTCGACCCGGGCGCCGGGGATCGTATCGTTCATCCGGTTGAGTGTTCGTACAAAGGTCGACTTGCCACATCCCGACGGCCCGATAAGGGCCATAACCTCGCGGTCAGGGATCTCAAGCGAGATATTGTATAGGGCCTGCGACTTTCCGTAGTAGAAATTCAGGTCGCGAACGCTGATCTTAGACTCGGGTACGTAACCACTATCACGCTCCTCGACGGCATCACCTTCTCGTACGGCGGAGGCCTGAAGCAGTCCAAAGCTCGTATTCAATATTTCCATCATTTGTGTACTCAAAATCGTTTCTTGGTTAAGAACCTCACAAATATGTTGATCATCAGTATGAGCGTGACGAGTATCAACGTTGCTGCCCATGCCATTTGCCATTCTACCTCGAACGGCCCCGTAGCGTAATTGAATATCTGGACCGTCAAGGACGCCATCGGTTGATCGAGATAGACATTGTAAAACCTGCTGTTGAGCGCCGTGAACAGGAGCGGAGCTGTTTCGCCCGACACCCGGGCTATGGCGAGCATTGCACCAGTCGCTATGCCGGTCCGCGCGGCAGGCAGGACGATGTCCCACGTAACCCGCCAATTTGGAGCACCCAGGGCAAGAGCCCCTTCGCGCATTGAATGTGGCACCAGCCGGATCATCTCTTCCGTCGTACGGGCGACGATGGGGAGCATAATGATCGCAAGTGCGATGCTGCCGGCGAGACCGGACTGTCGTCCCATAGGCAGGACGAACATTGTAAATACAAAGATCCCGACGATGATCGACGGGATACCCGTCATCGTGTCCGCAACAAAGCTAACAGTGCGTCCGAACCATCCGCTGCCGTACTCCGCCAAATAAGCTCCCGCCGCAATGCCGAGGGGTAGGCCGACCAGGCTCGCAAGGCCCGTCATTAGGAAGGACCCTAGGATCGCGTTCCCGATCCCGCCGCCTTCGCCAACCGGCTTCGGCGTATCGATCAAAAAATCGAGCGTGATCGACGAAAAGCCCCGCACTGCGATATAGCCCAGAATTATCAACAGTACCGCTATGGCAAACACCGCGCACGCCGCGGTGAGGCTCGTCATGATGCTGCTGAGCCATCTGCGCCTGCGCCGGGCGGCGATCTCCCGGCCGGACGATTCCGGCTGAAACGCGGGTGCTTCGTTGTCTGTCAGCTTATCCTGCACTGCGTCCCTCACGTCGGGTCACGGTTGCGACCAGCACTTTTGCGAGCCCATTAACAACAAATGTCACTAAGAACAGTATCAGCCCTATTTCGATCAGAGCACTTAGATAAATGCCGCCTGTCGCGTCCGCAAAATTACTGGCCAGGACCGATGCGATCGTATATGCCGGTTCGAATAGCGAGGCGCTGATCTGCGGGGTATTGCCGATCACCATTGTTACAGCCATGGTCTCGCCGAGTGCCCGGCCAAGCCCCAGAACAACCGCGCCCGCGATGCCGGACACGGCATTGATCAGAACGACTTTCGTCATCTCCCATTTTGTGGCACCCAGCGCAAGCGCTGCCTCGCGTTGCGTGTCCGGTACCGCCTCAAGTACGTCGCGGATAACCGCCGTGATAATAGGGGTGACCATGATCGCCAGGATCATACCGCCGGTCAGCATTCCGATACCGGTAAGCCGTCCCTGGAAGATCGGAAGGAACCCAAAGTTGTCCTGCAAAAAAGCTCCCAGATATTCGCGTATGAAAGGTGCAAGTACGAATATCCCCCACAGCCCGTAAACGACCGAAGGAATAGCGGCTAAAAGCTCAACCACGAACGCAATGGGCCGTGCGATCCTACGCGGAGCCTGCTCAGTCAAAAATACTGCGATCCCGATCGAGATCGGTACGGCGATGATCAATGCGATCAGCGACGACATGACCGTACCGTAGATGAACGGCAGCGCCCCGTAGCTTTCCATCGCAGGATTCCATTCCCGACCCACGAGGAAGCCAAGCCCGAACCGCTCGATGGTCGGCATTGAATTGCTGATCATCATCCCGATCATTGCGGCCACGATGATAAGGATCAGCGCGGCAGCAATGAGCAGAGCGGTTCGAAAGAGCTTGTCGCCAAGGCTGTTCGTATTAACCAATTTTGCTTTCTCGGGTCGTAGGCTCTACTGTCGGAGAGGTTTGCCTTCGGCCATCATCATCTTTAATTTGCCTTCGGCCAACTGAACGAGGTCTGTTGGCACCGGTGCGTAGTGCAGGGGCTTCGCAAAGGCCTGTCCTTCATGCGTCACCCACCACAGGAAATCTACAAGTTCTTTGCCCTTTGCCGTGTCTCGTTGGTCCTTATAAACCAGAGCATAGACGATGCCTGAGATGGGGTATGCGTCAGCACCTGCCGAATTTGTGATCTGCATCCGTAGATCGGCGGGGGCAGCGGAAAGCATGCCCGACGCTGCCGAAGTGACGGTTTCGGGACTCGGCTCGATAAAATTGCCGGCGGCATTTTTAACGAGGGCCGACGGCAGGTTGTTGGCTTTAGCAAAAGTCAGCTCTACGTATCCGATCGTATTCGGCGTCTGACGCACCTGGCCCATTACCCCTTCGTTACCCTTTGCTCCCATCCCGACCCCTTGCGGCAGTTGAGGGTTCTTAGTGCGGCCGACCTTCTCCTTCCATTCAGGGCTAACCTTGGACAAGAAATCTGTAATTACATCGGACGTGCCGCTGCCGTCCGATCGGTATACGGGAGTGATATCGTTGGGCGGCAGGGCCGCGGTTGGATTGTCCGCCTTGATTCTCGGGTCGTCCCATTTCTTGATCTTTCCCAGAAATATATCCGCAATGACCTGCGGCGAGAGCCGTAACGGTTCTTTTACGCTGTCGAGGTTATAGGTCAGGACAACCGCTCCGAGTACAACCGGAATGTGAAGTATCTCGGAAGTGGATGCAGCAATTTCTTCTTCGGTCATGGCCGCATCAGTTGCTCCGAAATCGACGGTCTGGCTTTGGATCGCCTTGATTCCGGCGCCTGATCCGGTTGACTGATAATCGGCCCTGATGTTGGGGTGAGCCTTGCCGTATTCGCTCGTCCATTTGTCCATCAGGGGTTTCACAAAGGTCGAGCCTGAACCCTGAAGAGCTGTCGTGCCGCCGGTTCCCGGCCCCGGATTGTCCGGGTTGCCCATGCGCTGTCCGCTGCAGGCGGAAAGCACAACCGCGATCGTAAGTAATGTGATCTTGTAAAAGTTAGGTTTTAATATCGTTGTCATAATCATCCTTTCGCTGGTCGTGAATGTGGTTTCGTACTTCAGCCGTCTTGTCGGTAACAAGCCAAAGCACTACTGGATTATTTATCTGTCCCCAATATCGATTACTTCGCAAGGCCTTGTCAAAAAATCTGCATTACCCGTTAACTTTTATGTAACATTGCTTCGGAAGCGATATAGCCACCCCTAAACCGGCCCTCAGCCCTGCTGTGACAGGACGGCACCTTCCTCGCGTTACATAAATGTTAAATTCAGGTTTCAGCTAGTTGTCATAAAAGTTAACTGTTGGCACAGTGGTGGAAAAGGAGCGGCCTGATTATATGAAGAGTTGTTTTGTAGTAATTGTTTCGATTCTTGCCCTTGCTGGTGCCTGCCTTGAGACGTCTGGTCAGCAGCGGCCGGTACAGCCCGATATGGGAACGGAATTGGTGCGCTCCCTCGAGGCGCAAAAAGCTGAGATCGAATCCCTACGACAAGATCTGAAGAAAGAATCTGATCTGAGGCGGCAGCAGGGAATATTGATCCAGTCCTTAATGCAAAAACTCGATGCCTTGGGCTCAGTTGCAGTACCTGTCCCGTCTCCCGCTGCGTCCGGCGTCGCCGAGCAGTCTAATGTTCCGACGTCGCCGGCGACCGACACTGATGCAGCGGCAGCCGCCGTGAATGCCACCGCAAAAGAGCAGAGCAAAGAAAGTAAAACGGTCGAGGCCGGATTTGGCAAGATCAAGTTCGGCGGCCTCCTGCAAGGATGGTACGCTGCCGGCGATCGTGGCTTTAGCAACACTTTCAGGCTGAGGCGGGCCGAGATGAAGTTTACCGGGGAGCTTATGCCAAAGGTCAAGTGGACTATAATGATCGACGCGGCCAAGGCGCTTTCATTGCGCACAACGACCGCCACGGTCGACGGCATTCCTGTCATTCGGACGGTTGGCGTCAATCAATCGAGCCGGATCCTTCAGGATGCCTTTATCACGCTCAGTTATATAAAACGAGCAAATTTAAGCATCGGCCAGTTCAAGATACCGTTGAGCCGGGAAGGGCTGCAATCATCAAGTGACCTCGATACGATCGAGCGGGCATTGTTTCTGACCGACAGGGCTCGCGGCGGCGGCCTCGGTGATGCCCGGGATCTGGGCGTGATGGTATTTGGGTCACTAAATAAACAGATCGAGTATCAGGCCGGCATTTTTAACGGGGTCGGTGAGAACCATAATGATGTTGATCAAAACGATCGAAAGGCGTTCGTGGGACGGGTTGTCTTTCGACCATCATTTATCAAAGGGCTTCAGCTTGGAGCGTCCGGTGCAATTGGCAACGGCACTCGCACGGCAAATCCACGGCGCGACCGCCTTGGAGCGGAACTCGTTTACGACCGGGACAGGTTGAGGATCAAGGGCGAATTAATGACGGGTGCGGATGGCGACGTGCACAGGCGTGGGTACTACGCGCATTTCGGCTACCGGATATTTCCAAAGGTGGAGGCGATCTTTCGCTATGACGTTTTCGATCCTGACATCCGCCGGGAAGCAACCGCAGCTACGGTCACCGAGCGGGACTACATAGGCGGCGTCAATTACTACATAAAGGACAACAACCTAAAGCTTCAGATCAACTACGTGCGAAAGACTTTCGCCACCAGCTTAGTTCCATACCGCAATCTGTTTATTATCAATCTTCAGACAGCGTGGTAATACAACAAAGTGGATGTGTTTGGACAACCGGATCTAACCGATACGACGTGTCCAATCGACAAGACTTTTTATCAGGTCGCGAATTAGGCCGCGGGTCTTCTCGTCCTTCAGCGTCCCGTCGGCGTCGAAAACATCAGCGCAGTTGCCTATCATCACCTCAGGCCGGTTGATTGCATGCATGTTCAGGAAAACGAGCATTTGGCGCAGGTGATACTGTGCACGGGCTGTGGCGATGCCTCCGACAGATGCTCCCATTATGGCAACCGGCTTACCATCCCACGCGCTGTCGCCATAGGGGCGCGAAGCCCAGTCGATAGCGTTTTTCAGCACGCCCGGTATCGAATAGTTATATTCGGGCGTCACGAACAAAATAGCATCGGCGTCCCGGATCTTTTGTTTAAACTCGGCAACCTTGGCAGGCGGCTCCTGTTCCTCGTCCTGATTAAAGAGCGGAATGCCGTCCAGCTCGAAAACCTCGATCGTCGCTCCCTCAGGCACCAGCTCCGTAGCTGCTCTTAAGGCAAAACGGTTATATGATCCGCGCCGCAAACTGCCCGCAATGCCGAGAATACGTATCTGTTTGGTCATAATATTTACTCCTAAGAAGAAGATCCGGGCCGAACCCGGATCTTCTCTATCGTTTTCTCGTATATGTACGATTATCAAACGCGCATTTTCTAAAGTCAATTTTTTGATCCGGAAGCAGGTGGCCCCCTGCCGGTTCCATATCCGAAGCCGAAAGATGGCGGTGGTCGCGGGTCGGCACGCAATAAATGGAGGCTGTCTGAAAAGGCGGCTTCTTTTTTTATGAACGGGCGCGAACAATCGTCCCCCGATCGCCGAGCGCAAAAGCTGTGGGGATTGTCTCAAATCCTCATCTTCCATTTAAATTGCCTCCACCTTTAGAGTCTTTGTGGCTTTAGCCCAACAAAGACAAACAATAGGTGGCTAAAGTCAATCGGAGATCTTTTTGATATATTTTGGCTAAAGCCCTGTCTCTTTTCAACATTTGTCCTCCACCCAAAAGTGGAGGCAATTTAATGGAGTTTTGAGACAGACTCCTGTGCTTTTCCGTCACGGCTCCCGTCTCCGTGCTCTCCGTGATCTCTGTGGTGAAACAAATAAGTCACGATTGAGGGCTGATGATGGAGGAAGAGCACGCCTACTAACGGTCGCGTTTCTCCCCGGAATGTAAGCGTGCGTTTATCTACTCAAAAGTGTCATCCGCGAACGGGTCATCTTCCTCTTCCGGATCGGGTAGGTCGCGGCCGAGGGCCTTGGCGGCGGCGCGGGTTATTTCGGGGAGTGACATTCCTTTTTCGTGGCACAGAGCGGCATAGGCTTTCATTGTCTGTTGGAATCGCCGATCTAATTCGACCATGAGGGCCTCGGTTTGTTCGAGCAGGTCTTCGGGCTCGGCGTAGGTCATCAGCTCTTCGTCAAGCTTGTCCATGCTCTC
>JBBQGO010000095.1:0-8200 GCA_038323125.1 Pyrinomonadales bacterium | reverse complement strand
AAGGGTTTCACCGACCATCTTTGTGGACAGCCGAGCCTTCATATCTTGCAGCCTAATAATTTGTTCGTCGCGATCCCTGATCTGCGTTTTATATTTGTCCTTTAATGCCTTTTCTTCGAGCTCTTTTTCGAGCTTCGTGTTGCTTAGATCATTTTTCAAAGCATCGCGTTCTTTCTCGACTGCACCAACTGCCTCTGTAATTGCAAGCTTCATGTTAGCCTGAGCAAGTTGGGCGGCAGCCTCCTTTTCGCATCTAGCTTGCTCAAGTTCATTCTCGATCTTGTCGCGTTCTTCTTTGATCGCATTGACGGCCACAGTAATTGCGAGCTTTTTGCTAGTCTCAGCAAGCTCGGCAGCAGCCTGCTCGTCACACTTTGCTTGCGTAAGTTCAGTCTCTATCCTGTCACGTTCTTTTTCGATTGCATTGACGGCCTCGGTAATTGCGAGCTTTTTGTTAGTTTCAGCAAGTTGCGCGGTAGCCTCCTTTTCGTGTTTAGCTTGCTCAAGTTCATTCTCGATCCTGACACGTTCTTTTTCGATTGCATTGACGGCCTCAGTAACTGCGAGTTCCTTTTCAGTCTCACTAGCAGCGAGGTTTGCTTGAAGTTTCAAAATTTCAGCATCCTTCGTAGCCGCCTCCTTTTGCAGGTCGCTTGCAACCTTGGTTTCGGCTAGCTCAACGGCGCTCCGCTTTTCCTGCTCGGCCAGCTCAAGCCGCTCGTGTAGTTGCTGCTCGAATTCACTATCGCGAACCTGCTTCTGAATGTCAGCGTACCCGGCTTCGTCGATCTGAAATGCCTTTTTGCAGTGTGGACAGATTATTTCATGCATAACTATTTATCCTTTGTCTTCGTCATTTGCCTGCTGGTTTTCGCCGATGAAGGAGCGAAAGGCCTGGAGCATTTCGGAAACCTTGTCGCCCTCGAGGATGAGATCGTCGTAGGTCGAGGCCGCACCTTTCCAATGCCACGTGTCTTCGAAAGCCATTATCTGCGAATCCGCCTCAAGTCCGCTCTCGTCTTTGAAAAGCACGTTGTAGTTGCGGTTCGCGCTTGACGGCGGGTCGAGATAGACAAGATCGACGCTACTTGCCGCGATATACCGCCGCGGGATGTTCAGATTATCGCCGCAGTAGAGAGTGTTCATCGAAGTGCACGGGAAATGTAGCACTAAAGGTATTTATTCGCAAGATTTGGTTATACGGTGCTTGTGCCCCGCGGTTGGTTTGCGAGGGTGGTCAGACAAGATAGAACAGGCTCAAGCCAACCGATGCTTTTAATTTGCGACCGATCCGCTAGCTTCCGTGAGTTGGGACGGCGTGCTCCGTCGAGGTTGTCAGGCTCTTGCCCCCGGTGGTACAAAAGCTATACTTCATCACGTTTCAGGTGTTGGGAGCATCGTTTGTCTATGCTTTTGACTCTGTCAAAGTATGAAAGAGGCTTTCCGCAAACCTCGCAAGTATTAATCTGATTCGTAGGGTTTGCTTGAGGCGATCTGGATCCTTCCGTGAACCCTAGAGACATTATCTTTGTTCGATGCTCATCTTCGAGAAATGGTGACGTATTTACCGCGCTATCCAAGGTTGCCTTTAGAATTTGGCCTTGTGCAGAAACAAGGATACCGATCACATAAAACAATGCGCCGACGACAACCCCCAGCGCGATCAATATTATGCCGAATAGAGCTGATGGATCGTTAGCCCTTCCCGGACCCGCAATTGTGAATCCGAAATAGGCGAGGATCACTCCAATAATGACACCGACCACTTTAATGATCGTCCCGAAGCCAACGGTCACATTCGCCACGGTGTATGCGTCCCTATAGCGGGTTGTTAACGCGGATGATTGCGCACTGAATTTTCGAATCCGAAGTTCTTTACCAATTTCTTCATCCGACAAGGTTGAAAGATTGTCCATTTTTTCTCCTAAAACTGATAGGTCATTTTAGATCGGAAGTTTGCCTAAGCGCTCACGTCCAATAGCTTGTTAAGTGTGTCTTTAAGTGTTCATTGAGTGCACGGGAAATGTAGCACTAAAGGGATGTATTTTCAAGATTTCGTTATATGGTGCTTGTGCCGGGACAGTTGGTTTGGGAGGGTGCTCCGAGCCGCAGATCGCGCCGCAGTTCGTTCTTGCGTTCCAGTGGTTCGCCAGATCCTTTTGTCATTTTCCGCCTCTGTGATTGTAATCGAACTACGGTCGGCCAGCGACACTGCCGCCATCTGCGTGACACAACTTTCCTGAAACAATTTTCACACGCCATCGTAACTTATTTTTGGAGGCACTTAGATAATTATGAGAGAACCTTTAATAGCTGGCATCTTGAGTTTACTTATTCCCGGACTCGGGCAGGTATATAACGGACGGATCATCATCGGATTGATCTGGCTCGTCCTGACCGGGTTTTCGTGGATCGGCTCGGCGGGTATGTTTGGATGGGTAGTGCATCTGATCGCCGCCTGGTGTGCCTATAGTTTTGCTAAGGAAAATCCTGTGAGAGTCTAAGGCCCTATTCATGTTGATCCTCCTCTGGGCCCGGTGTTTTGCGACACCGGGCTTTTTTTGTCAGTTTCGGTAATTAATCAGGATTGTGTAGTATTGTGAATTGCCCCTTATGGTTAAAGAAGGAATCCCGTTCGTGTTGGTACCGGCGGCCGCTGCGGTAGTTTTCGCTATTGCACAGATATGGCTTGCCGTGGGCGTCTTTGTGCTGCTCGCGGGGTTCATGCTTTATTTCTTTCGCGATCCCCATCGCATAGTCCCAACCGAAGACGGGCTGATCACATCCGCTGCCGATGGACGCGTGACACGCGTCGACACAAACGACGACGGCAAACTGGTGAGCGTCTTCCTTTCGCCCTTTAATGTACATATCAACCGATCCCCCATCGCCGGCAGGATCACAAGCGTCACCTATGTGAAGGGCAAAAAGATGCCCGCTACCAACGACCGTGCCAGCATCCTGAATGAACGCAATTCGCTGGTGATCGAGGGCGACGATATCACCGTAACCTGTACACAGATAGCCGGCATTCTGGCAAGACGTATAGTTTGTTGGAACAAGCCGGGCGATGACCTCGAGCGAGGCCAGAAGTTCGGGCTTATAAAATTTGGCTCTCGCACAGACGTTCTGATGCCCGCCGATGTCGAGATAGCAGTCCAAGTCGGCGACAGCGTCAAAGGCGGCGAAACCATCATCGCGCGGAGGGGAGTTTAGAGAGTTTGGGGAGTTTGTGAGATATGAGATATGCGATATGAGAGATGGGAGAAGGAACAAGAGACGTGATACTTGAGACTTGGGATCTGGGACTTGGGACTTCCGAGACTCTCCCGACTCCCCAGACTCCCTGAGCTCCCCAGACTTGGGACTTCTGGGACTTGGGACCTGGGACTCCGTAACTCCGCAACTTTTAAATGGAAGAAGAGGTAAATACAAAACCACCGCACCGAGGGCTTAAGAAGGGTCTTTACGTTATTCCGACTTTGTTCACGGCTGCCAATGTCGCGATGGGGTATCTGGCGGTGTTGTATTCGGTCCGTGGTTTTCAGCTTTCGGCCCTCAACCCTGAGTTGGCGGCGAGCTATTTTAATAGTGCGGGCCTCGCGATCGGGCTCGCGATCCTCTTTGATACTGCCGACGGGCGGATCGCTCGTGCGACGCGAACGGCGACCGAGATCGGTGTCCAGTTCGATTCGCTTGCCGACGTACTGACTTTTGGCATCGCACCGGTGACGCTGCTTTATTGCTGGGCCATTGCACCGGTCTTTCCCGAGGGCAGTCTGGGCCACAATATCGGGGTTTTTCTGCTGTTTGCGTATTTGATGTGCGGTGCATTCAGACTCGCACGTTTCAACCTCCAGGCCTCGCGCCCGCGTGTTCTGATCGAGGGTTCCACCAAGGTCGACAAGAAGAGCTTTGTCGGGCTGCCGATCCCGCCCGCCGGGGGACTCATCGCAGCACTTGTACATTTTGCTCCCGCGCCCGTCAGCTTTTACGGTGAGGACGCCGCTCAATTTTACGGCTATGCACTCCTGGCAATGGTGGCGGCGCTCTCGATCCTGATGGTCAGCACGATCCGCTATTCCAGTATGAAAGCCGCAGGCACCGGCCGCCGGGGATTTTTTCTTGTGCTCGGTATCGCTGCTATCGGTATGTCGATCTGGTTTTACTCGCGCTACGCGTTGATCGCGATCGCCGGCACGTACGTTGCACACGGTTTGATCTGGTGGATGGTGCGTGCAGTCGGGTCCAAACTCAGGCCGTCGCGTACACGTGCGCTGCCGGATTAATCTTCCTCGCTGCTCTTTGACGATCGACGCCTTCGGCGTTGGCTGTCTTCGATCGAGGTAACGCTCGCCGATCGGCTGCGTTTCCGCGGGAGTTCTTCAAACTCTTCTATATCGTCGTCGTATTTCCTTCCGCTGGCCACCATTATCGCCATCAGTGTCAAGAACATCACCGATATCGCCGTGATGTGAAGAACAAAATCAAAAATGCTGTGCACTAGTATGGCAATGCAGCCGGCAAATGCCCCAACGGCAACACCGCGGCGAAACGTATTGGCCGTGCGTATGTTTCGTGTCCCCTCGCGAAAGAACCAGTACAAAAACAGTCCGCCGATCACCAGGCCGATCAAACCGGCATCCACAAGCATCTGCAGATAATCGTTATGTGCCTGTTCGACACGTTCGAGTCCGCTTGTCGTGTCAAATTGGGTGAACGCCTGTCCGTACGCGCCGAGCCCGGCCCCCAGCGGCAGGTGATGAGCAATAACCTTTAACGTCTGTCCCCAGATCTGTGTCCGGTTCGAGGTAACGTCCTGGGACGAGGCCGAATCGGCTATTCGCGTCAGCGACGTCTCGCCGCCGACAAAGAGAGCACCGCCGATCGCGGCCACGGCGAGCAGCACGGACATCGCCACCTTGAGGACAAGATTCTTGCGGCCCTTTGAACGCGCGGTCAGGATTATCAAAACAATGATCTGTGCGATCAACGCCACCAAGCCGCCGCGCGAACCGCTTAGCAACAGGGCAGCGCCCATCAGGGCGACGGCGACGACATATAACAGTTTCTTGTCACGCGCTACCGCACCGACGAACAGCAGCCCGAGCGGCAGGCAGATCAGCATCTCGATCAAAGCAGCAAAATTATGACGGTTGACGAACGAGCCAAATGGGGTCGCGGACGCAGGGCCGTAAAGGCCGTATATCTTATCCGGGCTCAGCACCGACTGAAGAATGGCATAGAAGGAGTAGATAAATCCGAAGACCGTAAATATCATAACCGCCCTACGGAGCCGCCGTGCGCTTCCAAAATAAACGAGAGCAAGCGAAAAGAAGGCACAGAGGGCGAAGATATGAAATGCGGTGACCTGCGTTGCGAACGGTTCGACCGAGATCGTCCGCGGGATGTCGGACACACCGTTCGCCTCGGCATAGGTGCCAAAGGGTATCACCTGGACCATTGCATATACGCCGAGCAGCAGCAGCGGTATCTGCAGCCGGCTATCACTAAAGCGTAGTGTACCGGTGAAAAGGCAGTCGGCGGCCCAAAGGCAGGCCATTAGAGTTATAAAAGCGTAGAAGAGCGCGATGATGGGCTGGTGGACCGTTCCATAGGCAAGCGCGGTAAAGATGGCCGTCGAACAGATGAGGAAGAATGTAATTTTGTTCAAACGGGTCATAGCTCTATCGGCCGCGTCTCGTCCTATTTACTGCCGGTTCAACTCAAAGCCGTCGTACCAAAATATACCGACGATCGGGCATCCCTCGCCGCAATAGGCCCGCGTCGTGCGGATGTTGACGGCGGTACAGTTTTCGGGAGTATTAAAATCGAGGGTATACTCCTGCCAGTCGTTCGTTCCGGTCGCAAACGTCTGCGAACGCGCGATCGGCATACCGACATGTGCGTTGACGATCTCAAGCAGCGGAGGGCCTGCGGATTTTAGATTCTCGGTCCGGACCCAGAAGCGAAGCCTGTACCGACTGCTCGGCTCGACGACGACCGTCTGAGTAATGTTATAAAGTTCGGACTTTACAAAGTTTCGAAACGTGACCCTTAAGCTTCGCGTGCCCTCGCGCCTGACCTTTTGATCGACCGCTACATCAAATTTGGGATCGCCTCTGGCCACCATCCAGCCAAATCTCGAGTTGGGGCCCTCGCTCAAGTTTTTTTCAAACGAATCGTTCGTCACCTTTTCGGGGACTGCATCCGGATCAAAGCCTGCCTGCCTGGCAAATTCGAGAGACTGCGGAAAATACAGTTGTTCATACAGGCCAATTGCCATCCCGCGGAGAAGTTCGGGATTGACCGTTTTCTCCTCATCGCTCAACAGATTCCAGTTGCGCAATGCGTCGTCGGCCCGCCCGCGTCCCGCAAAGAAGTACGCGAGCCGCGCTCGTGCCTCGCTTCCCTCTCCGGCAAGCTCTTCGACCTTAGACGCGTCCTTTCCGAAAAAGTCCCACACCAGCGAAAACGCCTGGTCGCGATAGATCTGGTTGTTTGACGCCGCCTTCTTTAGTTCTTCGACAGCCTCGTCGACACGGCCGCGTCGAAGATAAAAATTGGCAAGCCGCCATCGTGGAAAAGCGAATGTCGGGGCAAGCTCGGCCGCTTTTTTGAATTCGGCCTCAGCCCTTTCAAATCGTTCGTCCTGCTCCAGGGCACGGCCTAGTTCCTGTCGCCACCTGTAATCGAACGGTGCGCGGCGGACAGCCTGCTCGTGGACAGCTATGTCATTGTCGATCGAGGCCCTCAGCCAATATGTCGCCGGATCCGCAGGCGCCCAGTTAATTGCCAGCTGTGAAATATGATTAATGTTTGGGTCGCCCGCCGGTGTCAATGTTGCCAGCATATTGCCGAGCTGCCACCGGATCGCAAGCCATCCGCACGCCAGCGCTATCAGTATCACCGCGACGAGCCCGGCCTTAGTGAGATAGCCCTTTATCCTGATGACCACGAGATCTTGCATTAGTTCGATGATCCGGCAAAAAATCCAGCAATGCTTTCCGCGACGTATTCCTGCTGCTCCGCCCGCATCTCGGGGTATATCGGCAGGGCAAGCGTCTCAGCAGCAGCTCGTTCCGACTCGGACAGCGAACCCTGCGCAATGCCGAGATAGCTAAAACATTCCTGCAGATGCAGCGGCACGGGATAATAGATATCGGTCCCGATGTTCTTCGCCGTAAGGTGACCGCGGAGGGCGTCGCGTTGATGAGGCACGCGTATAACATATTGATTATATATGTGTTTCGCGTTAGGACGCTCGAGGGGTATCGCGACCTGTTCGTTCAGGCCGAGGTCGGTGAACATGCGTTTGTAATTCTCAGCATTGGCCCGGCGTTTGTCGGTCCAATTGTCCAGATGCGGCAGCTTTACCCGCAGAACGGCCCCCTGGAACCCATCGAGCCGCGAATTGAGCCCTATATATTTGTGATAATACTTCTCATCGGAACCGTGCACGCGAAGCGCCCGCAGCTTTGCCGCTATGGCATCGTCGTTCGTGGTCACAAACCCGCCGTCGCCCATTCCGCCCAGATTCTTTGATGGGTAAAAGCTAAAACAGCCGATCGCGCCGAAAGCCCCGGCACGCTTGCCGTCCTCCTCAGCCCCTATGGCCTGTGCCGCATCTTCGACGAGAGGGATGTTGTGTTTTTCGCTCAAATCAACGAGCGCCGCCATGTCAGCACACTGCCCGTAAAGGTGTACCGGCTCGATGGCCTTAGTCCGGGCTGTGATCTTTGCCTCGACCTGCGAAACGTCGAGAATGTACGTGGCCGGATCGATATCAACGAAAACAGGCGTCGCACCGAGCCGCGTTATCGAGCTTACCGTCGCAAAAAAGCTGTAGGGTGTTGTAATGACCTCGTCACCCAGGCCGACGTCGAGCGCCATCAGACCGAGCAGGATCGCATCGCTGCCCGAGGCACAACCGATAGCATGTCGGGACCCGCAATAAGCGGCGAGTTCCCTTTCCAGTTCGGCGACCTCGCCGCCCAAAATGAACGCATTATTATCAAGCACACGCCCGAGTGCCGCCTCGATGTCAGGCCGGAGCGAGTCGTTCTGTTCCTTGAGATCAAGTAAAGGGACGTGCATAGAGAGACAGACCGGAGAACCGCCAGTGCACACAACAAGATCGATAAAGCCGCCATGGATGCATTTCACCCGCTTCCCGGCCGCACCATCCGATCTCTGTGAG
>JBBQGO010000094.1:0-8205 GCA_038323125.1 Pyrinomonadales bacterium | reverse complement strand
GTTATAATTTCTCGATCACTTAATTCTGAACCGAACACAATAGAATTTGCGGCGTGGCGGAGACCTACCTTTCGTCTTTCTCTTCCAGGGATGATGTGATCTTTCGATCTTATCTCAAAACATTTAGCGAGGATTTATGAGCAAGAATGTGAACGACGTTAAGCAGACTCCTTCGGAGAATACGGAAACTGTCAGTCGGAGAAAGTTTTTCGGGAAAATGGGCACTGCAGCCGTTGGAGCAGCGGCCCTCGGAGCCGCGGCCCCTTTGATCGATAAGAAGGTCAGCGTCGCAGCCGCCACTCCGGAGGGGGGCGCCACATTCTATCATCAGCGTGCCCTCGCTTCTTATAATTACCGCGTAACATGTGCCAGGAATAACTATTCGGTTCCTGAAGGTTTTGACCGTTTTAATAACGGTGATGAACAGCTTTATCCCAGTCGAATAGCTAACTACTCAAAGGGCCTGCCCCATCAGGCTAATGGAGAGGTTGCGCCGGCCGCCTATGATGCGTTCCTGGCGGCGATCGCCAGCGGCGGGCCGGCCATGTTCGAGCAAATACCTCTGGGCGGTGACCGAAAGCTCACCAATCCGCAGGCGGGATTGGCGTTCGACCTGGAAGGGTCCGATTGTTTTTCAATGACACAGGTACCTCCGCCCGCGTTTGCCAGCCGCGAAATAGCCGCGGAGATCGCCGAGAATTATTGGATGGCTCTGTTAAGGGACGTCCCTTTTGCTGAGTATTCGTCGAACCCGATCGCCGCGGCCGCGGCTGCCGACCTGACGTTGTTCGGTGCCGACTTTAAGGGGCCAAAAAACGCCTCAGGTGTTGTTACACCAGAACTTCTTTTCCGCGGACATACGCCCGGTGACAAGGCCGGTCCGTATCTTTCCCAGTTCTGGTACCTGCCATGTTTTTTCGGTGCCAACGAGGTCAGTCAAAAGATTCGCACTGTTCTGGGCGCCAATAACGGCGGTGCCGATTATATGACCGATTTCGCTGGTTGGCTGTCCGCCCAGAATGGAGTTTCGCCGTCGACCGGTGACATCTTCGATCCCGTTCCGCGATATATGCGCAACGGGCGGGATATCGGCCAGTGGGTCCATATCGACGTTTTGTTCCAAGGGTATTTCCAGGCGTTTCTTGTCTTGGCCGGTACGCTTAATGCATCGTTTGACAGTGGTAACCCGTATACCGGTTCAGCCACCCAGGACGGTTTCGCCACCTTTGGCGGGCCGCATATCGCAACCCTGTTGTGCGAGGTTTCTACGAGGGCGCTCAAAGCAGTCTGGAATCAAAAATGGTACGTTCACCGCCGTATGCGGCCCGAGGTGTTCGCTGCCCGCGTCGACCGCAAACTTCATCACAACGTTAGCTATCCGGTTCATCCCGAGATCCTCACTTCGCTTTCTACAAATTCGCGTCTTGGCGGCTATGTAACGCCCGGCAACGCACTCTTGCCGATGGCGTTTCCCGAAGGCTCGCCTACACATCCGGCGTACGGGGCGGGCCATGGGACCGTTGCGGGTGCGTGCGTGACTATCCTGAAAGCATGGTTCAACGAAAACACTGTGATCCCGAATGTAACGGTGCCCGATCCCACGGGGCAAGTCCTTATACCGCATAACGAAAGGCGTTTGACCGTCGGATCGGAACTGAACAAGATGGCTTCGAACGTTGCTAATGGACGTAATATTGCCGGTGTGCATTGGCGTTCGGATGCGACGGAGTCGCTCAAACTAGGCGAATCGATCGCTATTAGTGTGCTGAATGATCAAAAGAGGTCATACAGTGAACTGTTCGGCGGTTTCAGCTTGACGAAATTTGATGGGACAACAGTTACGGTCTAAGCGTATTTGTCACTGATCGAGGGATCAGCAATAAGAGAGAAGCGTGGTTCGATTGGCCACGCTTTTTCTGTATAATCGAGGGTTTAGAAGATGCCGCGTCGCAATGACATACATAAGATCCTCATTATCGGGTCGGGCCCCATCGTGATAGGCCAGGCCTGCGAATTCGACTATTCGGGTACTCAGGCGTGCCGTGCTCTCAAGCAAGAGGGGTACGAGGTAATTCTCGTTAACTCAAATCCCGCGACGATAATGACAGACCCCGAGATCGCCGATCGCACCTATATCGAGCCTCTCACGCTCGAAACCGTTACCGCAATAATCGAAAAAGAACGCCCTGACGCTCTGCTGCCGACTGTCGGAGGCCAGACGGGCCTCAATCTGTCTGTCCAGCTTTTTGAACAGGGAGTTCTGGAAAAGTTTGGCGTAACGCTGATCGGAGCCAATATCAATGCGATAAAGGTTGGTGAGGACCGCGAACTCTTTAAGGCGGCGATGGATGAGATCGGAATACCGAGCCCAAAAGGCGGATTCGCACAAACATGGGAAGAAGCCCGAAATATCGTCGATGAGATCGGATACCCGGCGATCGTCCGGCCAAGCTACACGCTTGGCGGCACGGGCGGCGGCACTGCCTTCAATCCCGAAGAATACGAGGAGATCGCCAAAAACGGCCTCGCTGCATCGCCCACATCTCAGATCCTGGTCGAAGAATCGATCCTCGGATGGAAGGAATATGAGCTCGAAGTAATGCGTGACCTCAATGATAACGTCGTTATCATTTGCTCGATAGAGAATTTTGATCCAATGGGGGTCCACACCGGCGATTCGATCACTGTTGCTCCGGCACAAACCCTGACAGACCGTGAATATCAGACGCTGCGGGACATGTCGAAAGCATGCATTCGCAAGGTGGGGGTAGAAACGGGCGGATCCAATATCCAATTTGCTATTAATCCCGCGAATGGCGATGTGCGGATCATCGAAATGAACCCGCGTGTCTCTCGTTCCTCCGCTCTTGCCTCTAAGGCTACCGGCTTTCCTATCGCAAAGATCGCCGCAAAACTTGCCGTCGGCTACACGCTGGACGAGATTCCGAACGACATCACCAAAAAGACCCCCGCGTCGTTTGAACCTACGATCGACTACGTCGTCACAAAGATACCAAAATGGGCATTTGAAAAGTTTCCGGGAGCCGAAGATGTGCTCGGGACCCAGATGAAATCGGTCGGTGAAGTAATGGCGATAGGTCGTACTTTCAAAGAATCTCTGTTTAAGGGGTTACGTTCCTTAGAGGCGGTTAAACCCTTGCGTCTAAAGGATATTACTGATGCGGAATTGCAGAGGAAACTAGCTCGTCCAAACTCTCAGCGTTTCTCGTACATCACCTACGCTCTGCAGAACGGACATACGATCGAGGAGATCCATCGGCTATCCGGCATCGACCCGTGGTTCCTCGATCAACTGCAGCAGGTTATGGAATTGCAGGCTGAGATCGACGGCCATGCGATAGCGGACATCTCGGATCAGACGATGCGGCGGGCGAAGGAATACGGGCTCTCTGACCGCCGCCTGCATTACCTTACAGGAGAGCCGGAGACCGCCGTTCGCCAGGATCGCAAGCGGCGCGGTATAACACCAGTCTACAAACGCGTCGACACGTGCGGAGCGGAGTTCGAATCGTTCACGCCCTATCTATATTCTACCTACGAAGAAGAATGTGAGGCACAGCCTACAGACCGGCGAAAGATCATGATCCTCGGATCGGGCCCCAACCGCATCGGCCAGGGCATCGAGTTCGATTATTGCTGCTGTCATGCGAGTTTCGCCCTTCGGGACGCTGATTTTGAAACCATAATGGTCAACTGCAACCCTGAGACGGTTTCGACCGACTATGATACGTCGGACCGCCTCTATTTTGAGCCGCTTACTTTTGAGGATGTGATGAACGTCGTTGATGTTGAACGGCCGACCGGAGTAATAGTGCAGTTCGGAGGGCAAACGCCGCTGAATCTGGCCGATCGCCTCGATGCCGCAGGCGTCCCAATCATAGGTACATCGCCCGACTCGATAAACCTGGCTGAGGACCGAAAACGCTTCGGGGCACTATTAGATGAGCTTAAAATACCGTGTCCTGATAACTCGAGCGTTACATCAGCCGAAGAAGCCGAAGTTGTTGCAAATAAAATAGGATATCCGATCATTATGCGTCCGAGCTTTGTGCTCGGCGGCCGTGCGATGGCAATTGTGTATGACGACCGGTCCCTCGCGGAATATATGCGTTCGGCCGTTGACGCTTCGCCTGAAAAACCTATTCTTATCGATAAATTCCTTGAGCGTGCATCCGAGATCGACGTTGATGCCCTGGCGGACGATTCGGCCGTCGTGATAGCCGGTATACAGGAACATATCGAGGAGGCCGGTATACATTCCGGCGATTCGTCCAGTGTCCTGCCGGCGCAAAAGGTAGCCGCCGAGCACCTCGAAACTATCCAGCATTACACACGGCTGCTCGCGCGGGCGTTAAAGGTCAAAGGGCTGATGAATATTCAGTTTGCGATCAAGGACGACCGCGTTTATGTCCTTGAGGTCAATCCGAGAGCCTCGCGGACCGTTCCGTTTGTAGCCAAGGCCACCGGCGTTCCCATTGCGAAGATCGCATCGTTGATAATGGCGGACGAAAAGCGGCTCGTTGACTTCGATCTGCCGGATATCCTGGCGGTTCCCTGCATTTTTGTAAAGTCACCCGTATTTCCATTTAAAAAGTTCGCCGGCGTCGATCCCGTATTGGGGCCCGAGATGCATTCGACTGGCGAAGTGATGGGCGTAGGGGAGACATTTGGCGAAGCCTATGGCAAGGCGATGGAAGGTGCGGGGCTAATGCTGCCTCTTAAAGGTAAGGCGTTTATCTCTGTAAACAATAGTGATAAGGGCCAGGCGGTTGTGCTTGCCCGTCGATTAAGGAAGCTCGGCTTTGACCTGATCGCTACCTACGGAACGGCCACCAGGCTCAGCGAAGTGGGCCTCGAATGTGAAACTATTTTTAAGGTTAATGAGGGGCGGCCGAACATCGCTGACCTGATCATGCAGGGCGAGATCGCCCTGATCATTAACACGCCGCTAGGCAAAACGTCATTTTACGATGAAAAGGCCATTCAGAAAGCTGCGCTTCAGTTCAATGTCCCTTGCGTCACCACCATTACCGGCGCTGAGGCCCTGGTCGAGGCGATCGGTTCGAGGATGGCAGAGGAACGGGTCACGGTAAGAAGCCTTCAGGAGATCCATGGCGAACGGAAGTCGGTCGCTGACGGGGCAATATAATGTGCTGCGTTAAGGTTGATCGCGATGCGAGAGACCACATTAGTCGGCACGAGTTAAATGTTGAAATAAAAAGGCGAAACTCCGCACTCCGCATTCCGCACTCCGCAATCCGCGATCAATTGTCTTCCCCAATACCGCGGCGACGCAGGTGGCCGTGGTTAAATGTGGGGTGAACAAGATCGGAAGGGAGGCACAGAACTATGACAGTACAGAACGGCGACCCGCAGGGAGACCAGGGACAGGAACGCGAAAAGGGGCATGGCCAGGCCACCGAAACCCCGGTGCAGAGCGACCACGGTGGAGCTTCGGACCAAGCGACGGGTAGCGACAGCGATTCGGAAGCGACCAAAAGCCCTTCGAACGCCGGCGACGCAGGTTTCGGCAGCACGGAGTCAAATCACGTCAGCGAAGAACGCATCGAACAAATGGCCCACGCCGACGGATCGTCGGAAGAGCACGATCCCGATGTGTAGGAGTTTGGTGAGTTTAGAGAGTTTAAAGGGTTTAGAGAGTTGAGGGAGTCTAGGCATGGATAACTGCGAGTTCTCCTAACTCGGTCAACTCGATTAAACCGGTCAACTCGATGAACTCGCCAAACTCAGTAAACTCGCCAAACTCGGTTAACTTTCTTTTTCTCCTCTCAGCTTCGCATCGGGCGCACCGGCTTTGGCGGCGGCGTTTTCTATCTCGGCGTTGATCTTGCCCCCGAGCAGGATCGCCGTACCGGACAGGTAGAACCAGAGCATCAGGACGACCACGGCTCCTAGCGATCCGTAGGTTTGGCTGTACATATCTAAATGCCGCAGATAGATCCTGAACAGGTAAGAGATGCCGAGCCAGAGAGCGACGCCCACGAGCGAGCCTGGTGTTATCCAATACCATTTTTGCTCGATCAGGTCGGGTGCAAAATAGTAGATCAACGCAAACGCGAGCAGGGCAAAACATATGGAGAGCGGCACCTGACCTACGGTCCAGAGCGTCGTAAATAACATGCCGCGTTCAAAATATACAGCCACGCCCACCCCGATCTCGCCGCCGTAAAACATCATCATCAGTGCGAGCACGATCAGCGTGATCAACACGGCTGTTAACAGCATCGCCGAAACACGTACTCGCCACCACCTCCGCGTCTCGTGTACGCCGTACATTACGTTTAGCGATTCGCTCAGGGCCACGATGCCGAGCGAAGCAAACCAAAGTGCAGAGAAAAGACCGAGCCAAAAACGCCATCCGACCGCAACGGCCCTAAACTCGCGGAGCGTCGAAGTTACTAGTGCGAATGCCGAGGGCGGCGCGATCTGGCTCAAAAACCTCAGGAGGTTGGACTGGAGCTTTACTCCTACGTCGCCGAAATACTCCATCAGCGTCGCCAGGATCAGCAGCAGCGGAAATATCGCAAAAAAGAAATAGAACGCCAGGGCCGCCGCGTGCGTCAGCAGCCCGCCCTCATACAGCTCATGCCACACACGTCTGAGCAGCTCGCGCCACGGCAACCCGCCCAACCGCCAGATCGAAACACGCTCCTCCAACACCACCACATCCGGTGTCTCTTCTATCGCCTCGTTCATAAACCCCTTGCCCTTACCTTCCCAGGCCGCGGCTGCCGCCAGATATGATCACATCATTCATAATACCAATTCCATGAAGGCCTGAGGACCAGTATTTTGGGGGTGTTGCTGCAAACGACACTTAGGGGTCCGAAATTAACTGAAAAAGCCGCTAGTTTTCGTTGAGGGCGGCCTTCGCTGACGCACTGCGGTGGGAAGAATATTGCTAACTCTTATCATTTGATGAGCTTAGCGAGGAAATCGATAAAATCCGGGGTCATTTTCTTCGCGACTGGGCACTGCTCCTCCGCGACTGTAGTGATATTCTTTGCGAAAGGTATGGGTTCTTTCGTGATGAAGTTGATATCTATCGCGAAAGGTGCCGCACCCTTCGTTAAGCCGAATGCCGGGTCGCGAAGGATGTGGCTGCAATCGCGAAGAATTTCGTTCTTTCCGCGATGATATTGACAATTCTGACGACTGACCTATGCCCGTTCGCCAAGGATCTAAAGAGAATCGCTAAAAAACTGGGAAATAGACCGACGAAAGAGTTATGTCTCGTAAAGGCACAGTTCTTCGTCGGAAGCTGAACGGTGAGAATGCGGGCGGGTGAGCTTAGCGATGGGAGTGCATCGGCGGTTTGCTAGACTTGGGTAATGACATCTGGAACGAAGGAGTGGTTTAGAGCTTACGGGAGAACGATTATGTGGAATAGTGACAGGACAAAAACATATCTGACCGCCGCTGGTGTGGCTGTGGTTGTGTATACCGGGCTGTTGGGTTTGTTTGGCGAGCGGGCGGTGCCGACGGCATATGCTCAGGACCAGTTCCTCTCGCGGCGTATCGATCAGGTCGAACAGCGCTTTTTTTCGATCGAATCCAGGATCAGCCGTATCGAGCAGGAATCGAGGGCAATTTCGATCGCACCACGCCTGCCCGTAAACAGCAACGAAACGGAGCTGCAATTTTTGCGCTCCCAGATAGAGACCCTGCGTATGCGCCTAGGCGAGGCCGAATGCGGCCTGCTGCGAGTTGACGAGCGGACACTGACACCAACCTCGCGTCAGGCACGCATCAAATCCGCGACCGGCGGTACCGACAAATGCCGCTCCGAACCTGCATCACCAGTCACACTCTCGGCCCGGCCGTGAGGTAGAAGGGGCGTGGGTTGTGTGCCAATTTTTCCAGCGTTCGCTATTCGCGAACCGCGAATGAGGAAAATATCGACGTGGTGAAATAGCTCAGTCGCGTTCGTTCGCGCAATGTGGTTGCTATCGCCCCCGGTCCTGACAACGTTAGTTGATTGATCGTTCAGTGATTTGGACATTACGCTCCCGGTTTGGGGAGTTTAGCCGATCTTCTTATTCACGATCTCCATGATCTCGGCCTCGAGTTCGAGGGCATTGCGTTGGATCGCGGCACCTTGTGCGAGCATTTCGTCTGCAAAGGTGCGGTCTTTCAGGCCGGCGGCGTTTATTTTTACATTTA
>JBBQGO010000093.1:0-8226 GCA_038323125.1 Pyrinomonadales bacterium | reverse complement strand
GCAAAGGCAGGTCATTGAGATCTTTCTCCCGTCCAGACGCCCGTTTACTGGCGATGATGTCACGAATATTCGCCACGGGAAAGCCGTCCACAAGGATCATTCGCCGATGCGCCGCCTCAAAACTGATGATCGCACCGCCCTTTCCTATAAACAGGAAATCAACGCCGTGCTTCGCAAAGGTGTCGGAGACCTCACGGGCCTGTTCAAGCTGAAAGTAACCGCGTTCAGGCAGGTTCATTTTTCTTAACGAGCTTGAATCCCAGATATCGGGGTAGATTCTTGTCAGCCCATTCGCGATACTCCTGCATAGTATCAAATGACCGGCTCGGAGCGTCGTCCAGGACCGGTTTATAACTGCGGAAAAATCCGTACTTCAGCCGATGAGCGAGGTTCCGTTTCAACTGCCGCCTGCAGTGTTCGCGAAAATCATCCATCCTCAAAATTCTACACCAAACGTTGCGATCGGGTATAGATTCGTTAGAACCTTTTCAGGCGTAAACGGTACAACGAAGGCGGGCGAGCAGTCACTGTAGGCCATGACTGCGTTGCGTATCGCGAAGTAGGCCGCAATGCCGTACATCAGCGGTGGTTCTCCGACAGCTTTTGAGTTAAAGATGGCAAGATTGTCGCGCCCGGTTTCGAGCGGCAGTATAGAGATCTTTTTCGGAACGGAATGGATATCAGGGACCTTGTAGGTCGAAAGAGCATTTGACCTCAACTTACCGTCGGAGTCGTAAACGACCTCTTCCATCGTCATCCAGCCGATTCCCTGGACTATACCCCCCTCGATCTGGCCGTAGTCGACCGAAGTATTCATCGACGATCCGAAATCGTGACAACATTTTACGTAATCGACCTCGTATCGGCCGCGCAGGCAGTCTACCGTCACTCCAACTATCGCTGTTCCGTAAACATGATATGCAAAGGGATGTCCTTTCGCCGTGCCCCAGTCAAAGCTGATCCCTGGCGTCGCGTAATGGGCGTGCTCGCTCAGATTAATACGAGCGAGATGAGCCTCGAGGACCAGCGTCTGCCAATCGAGGCCGGTCTTCTCGCCGTGGCGATAAACGAAACCGCCGTTTAGGTTTACGGCTTCAGCCGTTTCCGCCTCGACCAGGCCTTTCGCCAGCTCCAATAACCGAGTCCGGATCATCTCGCACGCGATCTGTGTCGCCTTGCCGTTCAGATCGGCGGCCGCGGAGGCCGCTGTGGGCGAAGTGTTCGCGATGCGGAGGGTGTTGGTAGTGTGTACCTTGACCCGTTCGATCGGCAGCCCAAATACCTTGGCTGCAACCTGTGCCATCTTGGTGTTCACGCCCTGTCCCATTTCAACAGCGCCCGTTGAAACTGCTACGCTGCCGTCCGTGTAAACATGGACCAGCGAACGTGCCTGGTTCATAGGGGTTTTGGTAAACGAGATGCCAAAACAGACCGGCATCATTGCGACACCCTTCTTCAGGTACTTTGAGGAAGTGTTGAATTCAACGGCCTCGGCTTGCAGCTTTGCCAGATCGTATGCCTCATCGGCTTGAGTCCAGGATGTGACCGCCTCACTCTCAGCCCTTTGGCCGTAAGGGAATTCGTCGCCGTCACAGATCAGGTTGTTATGCTGTATCTCGCTTGCCGCGACACGAAGCTCTCCTGCGGCATGGGCTATCGCCGACTCGATCACTAACATTCCCTGCGGCCCGCCAAATCCTCGAAAGGCCGTGTTGGGCGGCAGGTTCGTTCGGCAGCAATATGCGGTCGCGGTAACGTTGGGAATGTAATAGCTGTTGGTGCAGTGAAACAATGTGCGTTCGAGTACGGGCGGCGACAGGTCGCACGAAGCACCGGCATTTTGATAAAAGACGGCTTCGTAAGCGACTATCTTTAGGTTGGCATCCAACCCGATCTTATAATCCGCCGAATACGGGTGACGCTTGCCCGTCATCCGCATATCCTCCATACGGTGGAGCGCGTATTTGACGGGTCGCCCGGTTAGCTGTGTTGCCACCGCACAGATCGCCGCCCATGCATTTGCCTGATCCTCTTTCCCGCCAAAACCGCCGCCGAGCCGCTGAACGTCTACCTCGACCTCATGCATCTGTAAACCAGTGACGCGGCAAACGGCTCGCTGGACTGCGGTCGGCCCCTGTGTCGACGAATACACCCTTAGCCCGCCGTTCTCAGTCGGTACGGCGTAGGCGCCCTGCGTCTCGATATAGAGATGTTCCTGACCGTTGATCTCGGCCGTGCCCTCAAAAACATGTGCGCAGGCGTCAAACGCAGTTTGTGTATCGCCCATCACAAACTTTTTCGGCGGCACGATCAGATCGCCTCGGGCCGCGGCCACGCGCGGATCGGTTACAGGGTCAAGCTTCTCTATCCGGGCTGTTATCTTTTTTGCGGCTTTGCGGGCAAGCTCTTCGGATTCCGCAATGACCACCGCGATCGGCATCCCCTGAAAATGCACATCGCCGTCAGCTAGCAGCGGTTCATCAGGCACGATGCCGCCTATCTGATTCTCGCCAATCAGGTCTTTCGCAGTCAAGACCCGGACCACGCCTTCCGCCGCCTCGGCCGCCGACGTGTCGACCGATTTCAGCTTTCCATGAGCAACAGGCGAATCAAACACACACGCATACAGCGTCCCCTGAACGAGCGGAATGTCGTCTAGGTAAACAGACTCGCCGCGAACGTGTGATGTGGAGTCAATGTTTTTCATCTAGTACTGGAGAGGTAACTTTCAAGAGGCGTGCACGGAGAGACCTGTAATCGCAATGTCCGTGATATTCTTGCCGTGGCGCATCATCGTGAAATCGCCGTTCTCGCCCTCGATAATGACCGTTTTCATACTTATATTATACCGCATCAACACCCACCATTTCGTGGAAGTGGGCAAAGAAGAGCTGCCGTAAAAGGAGTCGTTTGTACGCTTTGGTGCCGCGTACGTCCGAGATCGGCGAGATCTCGTATTGCATGATCTCGTTTGCCTCACGGATGGTTTCCTCGGATACAGCCTTGCCGGCAAGGAACTCGGACGTTTTTCTCAGATAGAGCGGGATGGGTGACACGCCACCGGCGGCGACGTGTGCGTTTAGGATTGTGTGAGTTGCTGGTACCTCGGCCTGTTCCAACACGCCGGACAGGGCTGGCGGCTGCCAGTTTTCATCCGGCATTGAACGGACGGTTAGCGAGATCGCTGTGTTAACTGTTGCGATATCGAGATATGTTCGTTTACAGACCTTTTCAAAATTGAAGCGAAAGGTGCCCACCGGTCTGCGAAAGCGGATCGCGGTTATATACTCGCTTTCCGATTTTGAGAGTTGCTTGTAGCCGAGATAGAGGTCCTTTAGAGGCAGGGTGCGGAGAACCACCTCGTCTGCCGAAGCGGCTTCCACCCCACCTTGGTAAGGAGGGGAGGCTAAGGTGATCTCCGCGTCCAGGGCGAGGAACCATACCGTCATATCACCTATGGGCGAGGCGTTGATGAAATTGCCGCCCAGCGTCGCCATGTTTCGGATCGGGGTTGATGAAACAAGTTTTAGGTGCTTGAACAAATTCGGGAATATAGACCGCATCACGGGTGAGACGAGCATATCGGTGACGGTAGCGGAGGCTCCGATCTCAATGAATTCGCCTGCGTCGCGAATGCCACGCAGGTCGTCATCGTAAAAGAGATGGGCCGAATCTGCGTCAGCCATCTCGTCATGACGCTGCACGTAGACATCCGTTCCGCCGCCAACAAATGGCCGAGACATAACCGGCGGAGCAGTCTCTTCGGCGCGCACGGGATCAACAATAACGCTGCGTCTGCTCAGTTCCTGCAGCCGGGCAGGAACGTCCTGGAAATAGACCGGCACCGTTCCGTTGCTGATTGCATGTGTTAGGCCATCCGCTGATGCAGATAATTCTGACCCGATCGCAGCGTCTCCGTGTCCCCGCCTGTCCGGGGAGCAAAGAGAGTAGGCCGCTCGTTCAATTGACTTGTACCCCGTACATCGGCAGATGTTGCCGTCGATGGCGGAGACGGCCATCTCGGATGTCTTTTCAGTATCGTCGATGCAAAACCCGGTGAGCGACATCACAAAGCCGACCGTGCAGAAACCGCATTGCGTACCGTTCTCGTCAACCATGGCCTGCTGAACCGGCGTGAGTCCTCTATCCGCAGGGTTGATGCCTTCGACAGTGACAATGTGCTTACCCGCAGCGTTGGCGAGCGGCATCAGGCACGACGTCATCGTGCGGTACCGGACTTGATCACCAGCGAGTTCGCCTACCAGAACCGTACACGCACCGCAATCTCCCTCGCGACACCCGATCTTGGTACCTTTTAGGTTTTTGTGATAGCGAACAAAGTCCAGAACCGTCGAGCCCGCCGGCTGATCGGTCGAGATGTCCTGTTTATTGAGGATGAAGTGTATCAAAGGTTGCGATCAAGAAACATTAGCCCGCAGGTTCAATATTTTTATTAGCGCCATTCGCGTAATTCGCGGGCAAATCTTAGTACTCGACCTTGTCCGGCTTTGCATCCCACGCATTAAAAACCTTTAAGGCCTCGTCACGCATCAGGCTGATGAGTACCATCTCGCGCTCATCGTTCGGTTTCCCAAGCTCTTCGTAAATAAAGTCGTCATCAAATCCGATGGCGGCGGCGTCCTCGCGGGTGCAGGCGAAAAAGACCTGGTCGGGCCGCGCCCAATAGATGGCACCGAGGCACATCGGGCATGGTTCGCAGGATGTGTAGATGGTGCATCCGGCGAGTTGGAAATTGTCGAGGGTTCTGCACGCTTCACGTATCGCAATTATCTCTGCGTGGGCAGTCGGATCATTTGACGACGTAACGCGATTGTTGCCCTCGCCGATGATCTCACCATCCTTGACAACTATAGCTCCGAACGGGCCGCCGTCATTTGCGGCCATCCCGTTGGCGGCGAGCTCGATCGCCCGCTTCATGAAGTTTTGGTTCTGTTCTGTCATTGTCCGGGTGGCGTCGTGACCTTTATTTCGAAGAGCTTTCTCCAGTTCTTTCCGGTGACAAAGATCCGATCACCAACCGGATCGTAGGCGATCCCGTTGAGCGTATTCTCTTTATCGCGTCTAACGTCATCAGGCGAGATGCCGTCAAGATTGATCCAACCGAGCAGTTTGCCCGTCGCGGGATCGACCCGTGCGATGTGGTTTAGTTTGCCCAGGATATGGGGCTCTTCGGAGTGCCATACATTGGCCCATATCTCGCCCTTAACGTACTCCAGTTCGTTCAACTGCATGAGCGGTTTTCCATCTTCACGCATCACAGAAATCATCCTTACCGATCTAAAGGTTTCAGGGTCCAGAACGCGAATCACGTGTGTGCCATCGGTCATAAATAGGTGGGTGCCATCGGTCGTCAGCCCCCATCCTTCTCCCGAATATCTATGTTCCCGGATCAGCTTAAAGTCATTGACATCGAACACACGAGCGATGCCACCGCGCCAGATCAACTGATAGACGTTGTTGCCCAAAAGAGCAATGCCCTCTCCGAAGTCTTCGCGCGGTAAATCGAACTTTTGAACCACCTTACCAGTCTGAATGTCGACCTTTCTGAGTGTCGAACTTCCTTCCTGGCCTGTACTCTCATAGAGAAATCCGTCGTGATGGAAAAGTCCCTGGGTAAAGGCCTTTGGATCATGCGGGTACGTGTTTACGATCTCGAAGCCGTATACGGGAAGCGGTGCGGAAACTCCCGTTTTTGCAGGCGAGGGCTTAACATTTGGCTGCGGAGCAGTGGTCCCGCCGGAGCAACTCAAGGCCCAGATCATAGTAAAACAGATCAAGATCAAACGCATAATATGAATCTATTGGGCCATAGCCCTTTCAATGGCCGACCTGAAAGCAGCGAGCGATAGGTGACGAACGCGCACGCCGTTGACAAAGATCGTTGGCGTTCCGGTTATGGCGTATGACTCGCCGTCAGCAATGTCCTTCCGAATCTCGGCAGCCGTCTTTTCGGATTTAGAGTCTAACTCAAACTGTTTTACATTCAAACCTATATCGACCGCGTATTTCTTGAGCGAAGCCGCGTCGAGAGCACTCTGATGCTCATACAGGATATCGGCGTATTCAAAGAATTTGCCTTGAGCGTGAGCGGCACTGGCTGCCCGTGCCGCATCGAACGCGTTCTCATGGATACTCTCAAGCGGGAAGTCGCGCACGACAAAGCGGACCTTTCCCGGATATTCGGCGATCGCCTTTTTGAGTACCGGATGGGTCGCCGCACAGGCAGAACACTGAAAATCGCTGAACATCACTACTTTGACCGGAGCTGCTGCCGGCCCAATTGCCGGATCGTCATCCATGGAAATATTTTGAGCGGGTGGTGCGGGCTCTCTGTATAAGATCTTGACCTTGTACTTATCGTACAGCGTTTTGCTAAACGAATCCTTGAGAGCGTATTCTTCCTCATCCGAAAACTCCCGCATCTTGTTGGTGATCTCGCGGGCGATAAGGGCTCCAGAGTCGATGCCTTGCGATTTTGCTTCGTCCGCCACCAATGCGTAAAAGATGGCATCATTTAGCTTGGTTAACAAAAAGTCCGAGTAGTCGGCACGCAGGTGATAGACATCCAGCCTTGCCGTCTCATCAAACTGGCGCAGCGTGATCGTTTGGCCGTTCACTGTTGCTATCGGCGTAGCCGGGGCGAGGTTTGGCGTATTTACGTCCTTGGTAATGGCTGCCTTGTACTTAATTTTGAGCCGCTTTACCAGATCCGCGAGATGCTTCTGCTCCGGCTCTCTGCGCAGAGCCGCAACGATCTGTTTTCGGGATTGCTCGAATGTCTGTTCGCCAAGTGCACTGCGATTGCGCTCATAGACGGCTTTTAGCTCGGCGTCCGGCGGATCGGCAACCTTCGCCTTTTCACGCGCGATAAAGACCCCGGTCGAAACACGCTGTGCCTTGGCCTCAGCGTCGAGCACCGCCTGATCGATCATTTGTTCGATAAGCGACGTCCGCAGATTCTGTTCGGCCGACGGCAGTTTTTCCATCTGTGTCCGCAGATCGGCAGGAAGGTCCTGCAAACGAAAAGTGTGTCCGGTCGCCGTCGCTAATATCTCATCCGGCTTTTGCGCAGCTGCCGAAAGCACGACCACAATTGTAAAGAGGACTGCATTGAAAACTTTCATACACATTGTCGAACTATCACTATTGATTTTATCATTTGATGCTTGATGATGCTTCTAAGGCAAAGTATAAACGGACTTTGCCGTACTTTTAGGACTACGTGTTGCCAATGGGCCGCAAACTGAGCAGAGAGTTTTACTTGAGTCGCGACACGGCTGCGATCGCTCGCAGTTTGCTCGGTAAACTGTTGGTGGTGCCGGACCACCACGGCCGCCGTGTGAGCGGAACGATCGTCGAAACAGAAGCTTACCTTGGTGAGGTCGACCGTGCCGCCCACAGCTATGGCGGCCGGCGTACGAAGCGAAACGAATCTACCTATGCGATCGGCGGCACTGTATATGTGTTCTTTGTCTATGGCATGTACCACCAGTTAAATATCGTGTGCGGCGCGGTGGACACACCGCATGTCGTATTGATCCGCGGCGTCGAACCCGTCGAGGGTATCGATATCATGCGCGAACGACGCGGGATCATGCCGGACAAGAACCTCACGTCAGGCCCGGGCAAGCTATGCATTGCGCTTGGGATCGACCGGAGTTTTGACGGTGAAGATCTGTTGGGTCACCGCATCTGGATCGAGACACAGCCTTTTCCGACAGGCAACATTGGGGTGGGCACGCGGGTCGGTATCGATTATGCCGGCGACGATGCCCACCTGCCGTTGCGGTTTTGGATTACCGGTAATCAGTATGTGAGTCGAAAAAAATGATGCGAAGATATCTATCCTATTTTACAGCCTGCCAGGCAGTACGTCGTCAGCTCCAAACTTCCTTGGAGTTACCGCGTATAAAATAAATGGATGCGGCAAGTTTAGCTTCATGGTCGGGGTATGGTCGGGTTCCGATTCGGGCGTGAGCCTGCACCATCTTAGAAATCCGCGGCAAAAACTGATACTTTAGTCCTTATGTCAGAAACAAAACTTGTTAAGGTAAAACCGGATATCCGTGCGATCACCCGGCTGGTACCTCCGAGCGGAAACCTCGTTCAGGGCCAGTCGGAACTGCCCATAGACCCTCAATTAGCCATAGAAGCTGCCCAGATCATAGCCGCCAGTCAAAACCATTATGGCGGCAGCGAGGGTGA
>JBBQGO010000092.1:0-8238 GCA_038323125.1 Pyrinomonadales bacterium | reverse complement strand
CATTTCAGTCGTCTGAGTTAAGAAAACATAAAGACAGGGCCCGTGATCTGGCGATGAAGGCTGCCTACGATAAGGCGACCGCAATGACCGCAGCAATAAATCAGACGATCGGTAAGGCGATCCTTATTAAGGAAGGAAAATTTGCCAGTTCTTTTATTATCAGTGGCGGGTCCGGATCCGCCAACTCGTACGTCGCTGACGGCATAAACGTCTCCAATCGTCCGACAGTTGTGACGGACAAGCTCGCAACATTTTCACCTGGATCTATCAGCATTAGTCCCGAAGTAGCCGTAACTTTCCTTTTGAATTAACCGGCCCTCGCACTTGACACTTTTCCCTCTGTTTGTCATTCTTTAGGTTCGTTTTTCGTAAGAAAATCGAGGCTTGTGTAGTCTCTTAGCTCAGTTGGTAGAGCATTACCTTGACAAGGTAGGGGTCAGCAGTTCGAGTCTGCTAGAGACTACCATTTACACTTTTTCGATAAGATGCTAGCAAAGAACTTTGTAGCTTTTATAACTACTACGACACGCTTCTAATGGCGTGACAAGTTTTGAGTACCTGCTTTAGCAGGCCGCCTAAAGGCGGGACTCAAAACAAGCAAAGTCGCTCTTATCGGATCAAATCATGGTTAGTAGTAGCAATTGTTGATCGGGACCATTTAATCTCCGTTAGTGTAACGCGTTTACGCGTTGATCCTGGCGAGAATGCACCTTGGACGTATGAGAAACGCGTAAATGCGACTCTAGCCTGTCCGCGATCGACAAATGTATGAGCGAGATAAACGTAAAATACGGTGAGAATGTACGCAGTATCCCTGCGCCGGCGACGGTGCTTGATGCCCTAAAGGCCCTTGACCGCGATGTTCTCAAACGGTCGCTTGCCGCTCGCGTGAACGGTGAGGAAGTCGATCTCAATAAACAACTCGATGCGACCGACGAGGTTCTTTCGATCGAGGCTATTACCGCTGACTCACGTGATGGGCTCGAAGTTCTGCGTCACTCTGCCGCTCACCTGCTCGCCGCCGCTGTGCTTGATCTGTTTCCGGGAACAAAGCTCGGCATCGGCCCTGCTCTGATGGACGATCCCCGTTATGGGTACTTCTACGACTTTGTTGCACCGCGAACACTGACCGAGGCTGACCTGCCGCTGATCGAAAAGAAGATGCGCGAGATGGCAAAGCGCGACCTTCGTTACCGTCGTGAGAATGTGGCGAAGGCCGAGATCCTCGACATTTTCGATAAGCGCGACGAACCCCTTAAGCGTGAACTCATCAACGAAAAGGTCGACGGCAATGCAAGTATCTATTACATTGACGGTTCAGAGTTTATCGATTTTTGCCTTGGGCCTCACGTACCCCACACTGGCAAGCTAAAGGCGTTCAAGCTTTTGGCACTATCCGGTGCCTACTGGAAGGGCGATGCCGAAAACGAACAGATGCAGCGCATCTACGGTACGGCTTTCGCGACTCAGGTTGATCTCGACGCATGGCTCAAACAGCGTGAAGAAGCTGAGAAGCGGGACCACCGACGTCTCGGACGTGAACTCGACCTATTCTCGATCTCCGAGGATTACGGCCAGGGGTTGATCCTTTGGCACCCGAAGGGCGGTATCGTCCGAATGGAGATGGAACGTTTACTTCGCGAGGAACTCGAACAGCGTGGTTACAGTTTCGTTTTCACTCCGCATATCGCAAAGCGCCAGCTTTGGACGATCAGCGGCCACGAAGAGAATTATGCTGACGGAATGTTTGCCCCAACAAGCATCGAGGACGAGGAGTATAGGCTAAAGCCGATGAATTGCCCTTTTCACATAGGCATATACAAATCGTCACCGCGTTCGTATCGCGACCTGCCGCAGCGTTATTCCGAAATGGGCACGGTCTATCGTGCGGAGCTTTCCGGCACGCTGCACGGGTTGATGCGCGTGCGCGGCTTTTCGGTCGATGACGCACATCTTTTCGTACGGCCCGATCAGGTCCACGCCGAGGTCGCAGACTGTCTCGATTTTGCGATCAAGGTCTTTGAGACCTATGGCTTCGACACGGTCAAATTTGAACTTTCAGTCCGCGGCAGTGCTCAGAACAAGGGCTTTCTTGGCTCCGACGAAGACTGGGCAGCCGCTGAGGAGCAGCTTGCTAGTGCACTCAAGCAGCGTGACATCGAATATGAGCGGATCGAGGGCGAGGCAGCCTTTTACGGGCCCAAGATCGACATTAAGATCGAAGACGCCATCGGCCGCGTTTGGCAATTAGGCACGATCCAATTGGATTTCAACCTACCTGAACGGTTTGAGCTTGAATACACGGGCGACGATAACCTGAAACATCGCCCGTTTATGATCCACAGGGCTTTGTTCGGCTCGATCGAACGCTTTTTTGGAGTCCTTATCGAACATTATGCCGGGGCGTTTCCATTATGGCTTGCTCCGGTCCAGGTTGCGGTATTGCCGATCACCGACCGCATCAATGATTATGCGGAGACGGTGGCGGCGGCGCTTAGAAAAGCGGGCTTTCGTGTGGAATCAAACACAAAGTCTGATAAAATCGGTGCAAAAATACGGGATGCTCAGATGCAAAAAGTCCCGTATATGCTCATTTTGGGCGATCAGGAATTAGAAGGCGGCACGGTCGCCGTACGCGAGAGAAAGCAGGGAGATATCGGCACGATGTCTCTGTCAGAGTTCACAGAGACTATTACGCAGCTCCGAGCACAGCGAAGTCACTGAGATCGAATAGCATAGCAGGAGGCAAATATCGCTAGAAGATTTGGTGGAAATAGATTTAAGCCCCGGTTTCGTGAGCCGCTTCACCGTACGAACGAACGAATTCGCGTTCCGTCGGTAAGGGTCGTGACCGAGGATGGTGAAACGCTCGGCGTAATGGACACGCGTGACGCGATCCAGGAGGCCAGACAGCGAGGTTTTGACCTGGTGGAAATCGCGCCGAATGCGAAACCGCCGGTTTGTAAGATCATTGATTACGGCAAGTTTCTATATGAACAAAAGAAACGTGCCCATGAGGCAAAAAAGAAACAGGTCACGGTTCAAGTAAAGGAGATAAAGTTTCGCCCGGGTACTGACGACCACGATTACAACTATCGGATGGAACATGCCCGGCAATGGCTGGGTGAGGGCGACAAGGTCAGGGCGGCCATTGCCTTTCGCGGCCGTGAGATGACACACCGCGAGCTGGGGGCAAAGATCCTCAAAAAGCTGACGGTAGATCTTGCCGATCTTGCCGACGTCGAGATCTATCCAAAGATGGAAGGCTATCAAATGTTTACGATCTTTATCCCCAAAAAGGCGAAGGTCGCCGAAAAGAAAACATCTGACGCGACTGCAGAGAAAGCTGCGGAGAAGGCCGAGGAAAAGGCTGAAAAGCCAGAAAAGGAAAAGAAGATCGTCAAGAAAGCGCCCGCGAAACCCAAGGCGGAACCAAAAGACGACGAGATTTTTTAGACAAGTAGGGTTACAGGAGAAATAGAATGCCAAAATTAAAAACACATAAAGGCGCGGCAAAGCGATTTCGCTCAACTGCCAGCGGCAAGTTCAAACGAGGACACAGCCACGCGCGTCACATTTTGACCAAGAAAACGAGCAAGCGCAAACGCAATCTTGATATCGATACTTTAGTCTCCGAAGGCGATCAAAAGCGCGTCGAAAAGATGCTGCCGTACGGAAGAGACTAATCGTTTTCGAGTTTTTGCAGGCGAACGCCGCCTTGATGCAGAACTCACAGCAATTGAAAAAGGAGTAGAAGACTATGCCAAGAGCAAAACGTGGTAATAAGCGTCTCGAGAAACGCAAAAAAATATTGGCCTTAGCCAGAGGCTATCGGGGAACTAAATCAAAGCTGTATCGATCGGCTAAAGAGTCTGTTGAACGAGCTCTCAATTTTGCCTATACGGGCCGTAAACTCAAAAAACGTGATTTTCGTAAACTGTGGATCGTCCGCATCAATGCGGCTTGCCGTTTGAACGACATCAAGTATTCGCAATTCATTCACGGCCTTAATCTGGCTGAGATCGAATTGGACCGAAAGGTCCTGGCTGACCTAGCCGTAAAGCAGCCTGAGGCTTTTGCGACGATCGTGGGCCAGGCAAAGGACGCGATCGGCAAACAGCAGCAAGCGTCGGCGTAAGAAACACACCCAAAGGTGTTATAAAGGCGTTCGCGCGTGGGCACGGACGCCTTTGTTTGCTTCTCAAACCTGTATTTGGGTATCTCAATTCTGCGAGAATAGAGTATGTCGGATGAACAGCAGCTGATCGAGGATCTTCGTAGATCGTTTCTAAGCGACTTTCAAGATCTCCCCATTGATCTCTCGGCAATGGGCCTCTCTGATGCCGAACGGCTGCAGGTCCGGCTATCCGAAATAAAAACCAAACACACGGGCAAGCGGTCCACTCTGGCCGATGTAAAAAAGCTAATAGGAAAGATCGCACCCGATGAGCGTGCCGGCTTCGCCCAACTCGTTCAGACCGCGGAACGCGAGATCACTTCGACAATCGGTGAAGCAGAAGCCGCACTCAACGAGCACGTGACACAAGCCAGGATCGAGCGTGAGCGTCTCGACGTCACCATTCCCGGCCGTCGGCCGCGCGAGGGGCACCTGCACCTAATCACGATACTCCGTCAGAGGATCGAAGATATATTTGTCTCGATGGGTTACGCCATCGAGGACGACCGCGAGATCGAGACAGACTACTACAATTTCGACGCCTTAAACATCCCCGAGGGACACCCGGCTCGCGAGTCGCAGGACACTTTTTATACCACCGAGGGTTATGCTCTGCGGTCACAGACCTCGACCGTGCAGATCAGGGCAATGGAACGCCGCGGCGCTCCGATCCGGATCATCGCTCCGGGCAAAGTGTTTCGGCGTGACACGCCTGACATGACCCATGTTCCGATGTTTCATCAGATCGAGGGGCTCTGCGTCGACAAGGGCATCACCATGGCCCACCTCAAGGGCACCGTTACCGAGTGGTTAAAGCGTCTGTTTGGCGATGACACCATTACCCGGTTTCGCCCTTCTTACTTCCCTTTCACCGAACCGAGTGCCGAATTCGATTTTTCATGCTTTAAGTGTCACGGCACCGGCTCATTTCAGAAAGAGCGCTGCCGGCCGTGCAAAGGATCGGGATGGATCGAACTCGGCGGGTCCGGAATGGTGCACCCAAATGTTCTCAAAGGCTGCGGCGTTGATCCCACAGTCTATTCCGGTTTCGCCTTCGGCTTTGGCCTCGAAAGGATGTGCGCCCTGATGTATTCACTCGACGACATTCGTTTAATGTTCGACAACGACGTGCGTTTTTTGGAGCAGTTTAAGTGAGGTTTAAGCCCCTTCTATTATTGACGTTGGTAGGACTTGCTGTGAATGCTTTGAACGCTCAAGGAAGTGATGATAAAGAGCGCATACTTGATGCCAGACGACAATTGAAACAGGCAAAGAAACATCCCGCGAGATTGTGCTCCGTAACGGAAGCCGGAGAGGATGGATGCTTTCATTCTTATCCATCTGAGGCCACCACTTGGGGAAAAAGATTTTCGGAATGTTTGGCGAAAGTTACCGTAAGGGGCAAAGCCGGTTTCATCAACATGGGCGGTAAACTTGTCATCCCAGCCAGATTCAAAGACGTAGGATATTTTAGTGAAGGATTGGCACCTTTTGAGAATTCGAATCTAAATGGGGATTTATTGATTCAGAAGGAAACGTAGCGATTCCCGCAAAATTCGATTGGGCGTTCAGCTTCAGAGAAGGACGAGCCTTGGTGCAGAAAGGTAAGCTTTGGGGATATGTTGATCGAAATGGCCATCTTGTAATTCCGCCGAAGTTTGAGGAAGCCGAAAGTTTTTCTGAAGGCGTTGCCGTTATCGGATACTACGACAAGGAGTTGGAGTGGGTCGGGGCGACTCCTCGGAAGGGCAGGTGGGTTAGGCGATTTATCAGTAGATCTGGCGAATGGGCAGTAGGGGGGACTTTCGTCGGAATAGACCGCGGTTTCGATAGAGGGATGGCTATCGTTTCTCGAAGCCTAGGCTATAGCGAAAAGTCTGGAGGCATGATCTCTGAAACCTATGTCATTGATAAGACGGGTCGTGAATTGTGGAAACTAGGCTCTCCGTCGGTCGATCGGTTTAGCGACGATGCGATCATAGTCGAGCTCGAACGAAAGCCAAGTGGTCACAGCCTCTATAACTATAAGGATCGTGAAGGACGACTGTTATGCTATTCAAGTTTTGAGGATCCGAGTGGCTTTTCTGAAGGTCTTGCGGCGATTCGCGTAAATGATAAATACGGGTTTATTAACAAACAATGCGACTTTGTGATCGAGCCTACGTTCGCTTATGCTGATAGTTTTTCTGACGGGCTGGCGGCCGTTAAGGACGCGTCATATCTTGCTGGTTTTATTGACAAGTCTGGTAAATGGGTAATCGAACCGAGATTCGACTGGGTGGACAAATTTAACGAAGGCTTCGCTTTATTTCTTGACGGCTCAAAGTCCGGATACATTGACCGCAGCGGAAACGTGATCTGGCATCCTAGCGAATGAATTTCAATGAACATCAGCTATAACTGGTTAAAAGATCTAATTCCGTTCGATTTGTCTGCCGACGAACTTGGGCGGAGTTTGACGGGTATCGGGCTTGCGGTTGAGGGGATACATCCTCATGGGGATGACTTTGTATTTGATATCGATCTTACATCAAACCGGCCCGACTGCCTTTCTCATCTTGGCGTAGCTCGTGAGATAGGAGTCATTATTGATGCGGCACTTGGGCTGAAAAATGGCGGCGGCGGTAATGACATTCCTTATCCGGCGGCCCTGGCAGGCGATATCGTGCGGATCGAGGCCCCTGAGCTTTGTCATCGTTTTACAGCGAGGATTATTCGAGGCGTTAAGATAGGCCCTTCACCCAAATGGCTGTCGGACCGTCTTGAGGCGATCGGAGAACGCTCGATAAACAACGTCGCCGACGTGACCAATTACGTGATGCATGAGTTGGGACAGCCTATGCACTCGTTCGATCTCGATAAATTATCGGGCGAACGAATAGTAGTACGTCGTGCAGCTGGCGGCGAGACTATTACTACACTCGACGAGGTCGAGCGTAAACTCGACGATTCGATGCTGGCTATATGCGATGCGGAAAAACCGGTGGCCGTCGCCGGTGTGATGGGTGGTCTGCACTCGGGAATCACGACAGATACAGTTAACGTCCTGCTTGAGGTGGCCTACTTTAAACGTGAGAGCATAAGGCAAACGTCCCGTCGACTGGATCTCGCATCGGAAGCCAGCTACCGATTCGAACGCGGGGTTGATATCCAAAATATCGTACGGGCTTCCCAGCGTGCGACCGACCTGATCTGTGAGCTCGCCGGCGGCGAAGCGGGTGAGTTGATCGACGTTTACCCAACCGCTTATGTCCCGAATGAGATACATACCGGGGACATCTCGGCGGCGGTCAAGAGATTGACCGGCCTGGATGCGGGGACCGACGTATGCCGCCGTATCCTTGAAGCACTGGGAATCAGGTCGGATGGCGGTAATTCAACGTTTACCGGCCCGTCGTGGCGGCACGACCTGTCGATCGAGGAAGACCTGGTCGAGGAGATCGCCAGACATGTGGGCTACGACAAGATCGCCACAGAACTGCCGCCTTCGTTCGGTGCGGGAGAATATCAGCCGACCGAAGGCCGGAAGAAAGATCTGCGGCAAACGCTCACCGACATGGGCTTTGACGAGGCCCTGTCGTACAGTTTCATAGATACGCGCTGGGACGACGCCTTTGCAACGGTGCCGGAGGTTGTGGGCAAATCAGGCGAAGAAGCGTTCGTAACACTGCAGGACTCGGTGATCGAGGGTGCGGTGCGTATGCGGCACACGCTGCTTCCGGGCCTGCTTGACGCAGTACGGCTCAATCTCAATCACCAGATTCGCAATATCAAACTTTTTGAGATCGGAAAGATCTTTAGCTCTGCACCTGGCGGTTTGCCAAATGAACTGGAGGCCCTCGCGTTGGTAATAACAGGGGGCGAGGCAGTTGCCGGCCGCGCTACGCCCGCGCGCGATCTGGATTTTTACGACGCCAGGGGCGCGGTGGAGGCGGCACTGCATTCCGCAGGTATTTCGGACCCTCATTTTACGAGAACAGAGGCCGCACATCTACGTTCCAGCCAAAGCGCTGAAATTAGCCTGGCAGGCAGGACGATCGGCTATGTCGGCCGGTTAAGTG
>JBBQGO010000091.1:0-8302 GCA_038323125.1 Pyrinomonadales bacterium | reverse complement strand
CAAGATCGCAACGATCTGCGTCTCGCTAAACTTTGACCTCTTCATCGTTTTCCTCCATCCTCCTATGATGTCAGAAAATCTCTATTTCTAAACTGTGCACTTTTAGGGGTAGCTTACGAATCGATGCTGGTAAGTCCTAATTTAAGTCCTAACGACAAATAACCGACTCCTAAAGCCGTCGTCGTATTCGCGCAAGACATTGTAAACAAGTGAGATAGTGTGGTACACCCGGCAAGATTCGAACTTGCGACCCTCTGATTCGAAGTCAGATACTCTATCCAGCTGAGCTACGGGTGCGTACCGGTTTAGATTTTAGGGATTGGGATAGCGATTTGCAAACCAATTCGCCCAGTCGGCCTCCTCTATTTCTGCAGCTCGCGAACATGCGAGATCACGGATTTTATTTCCTCAGGAGTAAGTTTGTCCATAAATGACGGCATACCCTCATCCGGAATTCCGTTTGTGACATAGCCGATCAACTTTTCGTCGGGAGCTTTTTTCAGCGAGTCCTTGGTGAGGTCGTCGGGCTCGATGGTCTTTCCTTCGATCGTTATCTTGCCGCCCTTGCCGCTTTCTTTGTGGCAGATCATACAGTTCATGGCGTAAAGTTCCTTTGCCATCACAAGGCCATCGCCAGCCGCAGATTGGACAGGGACGGCGGTGGTATTAGTGATAGGTGCGGACGTATTGCTGGTGGTCGCAGAACCCGGGGCCGGCGTCGACGGATCGCACGCCACGGCGAACAAGGCGGCAGCAAGAGATAGGATACAAAGTTTAATTGCGTTCATAACGTAACCTCCGTAGGGTTTGATTGAAATTACTGGAAAGTTTAACGTAAGTTCGTAGGTACTTCCAATTGGGTCATTTTATCAATGAGTAAATTTATTCCAGCATTGTGTCTATCGATTGTCTTTCTTTGTTTGCCCGCCATCGCTCAGATCGCATTCGTCTATACTCCGATCGGAGGTATAGGAGCAAACATTACCGTTAGCCGGGACGGACGCGGAATACCGTATATCGAAGCGAAAACCGACGACGATCTCTATTTTGCACAGGGGTACATAACGGCCAGTGACCGGCTATGGCAGATGGACCTGCTGCGGCGATTGGCACGAGGAGAGACTGCTGAGATCTTTGGAAAGACGGTGGTTGAGCAGGATAAGCGGTGGCGACGTTTTAACTTTTCCAAGGTCGCGGACGAGAGCCTACGGATGTTATCGGGTGATCTTCGCTCGGCACTCGAAAACTACGCTCGGGGCGTGAATGCTTATATTTCGTCGCTTGACGCCGAGTCGATGCCGATTGAGTTTCGTATTTTGCAGTACGAGCCGCGGGAATGGACGCCTTCGGACACAATAGTGATCGGCAAGATCCTCTCGGATGCGCTCAGCACCACCTGGAGAAATGACCTATTGAGAGCTTCGCTGCAGGGCCTTCCGAAAGATAAATTAGCCGATCTCAATAACCAATTGACGCCCTATGACGTGGTGCTTTTTACCAAAGACACAAAACGTCCGGCGTCTGTGAGTCGGGGCGTGCCCGGCGTTGAGGTCTCGCGTGAGACACTCGCCGCGGCGGATCGGGACGAACGGCTCAGGCAAGGCTCACTGGAAATGGCCGGGCTCTACGCGGAGGAGCTTGCGGCGAGCAATAACTGGGTGATAAGCGGGAAGCGAACGGCTACGGGCAAACCAATTCTCGCAAACGATCCCCACCTCGCTCCAACGGTACCCGGTATCTGGTATCTTACCCATCTTTCGAATCCGTCAATGCGGGTTTCCGGTGTTACCTTACCCGGCGTTCCGGGTATCATCCTAGGTCATAATGAGCACATCGCTTGGGGAGCAACAAACGTGGGGCCTGACGTGCAGGACCTTTATGTTGAGACCTTTAATGAAGCCGGCCAATATAAGACGCCCACCGGATGGGAAACGCCTGTTGCGCGGAAGGAGGTCATCAAGGTCCGCCCGAACCTAATGAAGCCTGATACCGAGGACGTTGAACTTGACGTCGTTGAGACAAGGCATGGCCCGATCATTACTGAGGAGGGGAATAAGAAATACGCATTGCGGTGGACAGCGCTGGATCCAAACAATTCCGAGTTTGATGTGTTCTATAGATGGAACCGTACAAAGAATTGGAAGGAGTTCAAGAACGCTCTCCGTACCTACGGCGGGGCGGCCCAAAACTTTATCTACGCAGATGTCAAAGGCAATATTGGCTGGGCAGCAGCCAGCCGCATCCCGATCAGGCGGACCGGCGACGGATCGTTACCTTACGACGGTTCGACCAATGAAGGCGATTGGGTCGGGGTTATCCCGTTCGATGATCTGCCTACTCTCTATAATCCTCCGGGCGGGTTGATTGTGACCGCAAATCAGCGGATCGTCGGGACATCATATAAATATTCGCAAATGTCGCGGGACGCCGCTGCCCCGTGGCGTGCACGTCGTATCTTTGATGAGCTTGGTTCAAAAACAAAGATCACGATGGATGACGTAAATCGCACGCAGAACGATACGTTCAATATTCCGCTCGCAAATCTTGCGAAAGAGGTCCTGACGCGTGCGGCCGCCTCGGGGCCAACTCTCGCGATGCTGGATAGTTGGGATGGGCATATGTCCGCCGACTCGCGCGGTGCATTGCTCGCAAACGAGATCCGCGAATGTCTCGGCAACAGGATAGCGGCCGCGAACAAGCCGGTCCCAGCCTATTTGATCCGCGAACGAATACTCGATCAGGCTATTCGCGAGAACTGGGCCCGATGGCTTCCGCCGGGTTATGCCAGTTACGGCGATGTTATGAAGGAATGCGACGGCTCGGTGCGCAACAACCTTGTTACGCGATACGGTGCCGATCCGACAAAATGGGTATGGGGCAAAGTGTGGCAATCGCGGTTCCCGCACCCGCTCGCGTCAGCGCCTCTGATTGGAAGCCGGTTCGCGATACCTTCGGTACCGCTCGGCGGCAGCGGGCAATCAGCCAACGTCGGTTCGTCGGTATCAATGCGATTTATCGTCAGCCCGGGTGATTGGGACGCAGCATCGCATCTTATTCCCCTGGGTCAAAGTGGTGATCCCTCGTCACCGCATTTCAAGGATCAGTTCGAAGCCTGGTCGAGGGGGCAGTCTATCAAGTTCCCATTTACAAAAGCGGCCGTTGAAAAGGCCTCGGTAGGAGTGACGGTCTTCACGGCCGGGACGGCGGTGCCGCCGCGCGGTCCAGAAAATCGCTAAGGATGATCGATGCCGCCTCGCTGTCAACTAGCGACCGGCTTTCGATGGCTCTAACGCCTCGTGCCCACAAACGGCTCTTGGCCTCGTATGAGGTCACCCTTTCGTCCTGGAGATAGACAGGGATGTCTAATGAGAGGGAAAAGTTTCGGGCCATTCGCCGGGCTTCGAGGGACATTTCGCTTTCGCTGCCGTCCGATTCCAGCGGCAAACCAATAACGAGTGCCTTGGCATCATACTCCGAGACGATCTTTTTGATATTTGAGAGCAGCTTTTTCCAACTTCCTCGCTCGATCATTGGCAGCGGTCTCGTGGTAACACGCATTTCATCGCAAATTGCGACCCCGCAGCGCTTAGTTCCAGGATCGATGGCGAGGATCCGGCCTTCGGGTGGAAGCTCAGAAACATCTGCAAGTTCGTCGTCATTAGTTATTTTCTTTTGTTGCACCGATATTGAGCGTTAAGAGATAATTAATTATTCAGCGCGGCTATAAATATTTGGCCATCATTTCGCGTAAAACACACGTCTAGCATTATCATATAGGGGTATCATATGTCATTTCGCGGTAAGCTTTGGGTCTTGGTTCTTTCCGGTGTTATTGCGGGATATGCCGTTGTCGGCGGCCTGCCGTTCGTCGGAGGCATGCTCACGACCTCGGCTCAGCAGCCAGTTAACGATGCGAATGCGCAGCTTCGCATTGTCGAGTCGGTACTAAAACACATACAGAACGATTACGTTGATGAGCCGAACATGGAAAAGGTCCGGCTCGGAGCGCTGCGCGGACTCGCGGGCGGCCTCGATCCTTATTCGTCATTCCTAACGCCGGAACAGGTCCGGGCGTACGAAGCCAGCAAAACATCGAACAGTGTCGGCATCGGCGCTGAGTTCTCGCAGATATCCGGTTACCTGTACGTCATATCGGCGATCAAGGGGTCACCAGCCGAACGGGCGGGATTGAAGGCAGGTGACGTGATCGAGTACATCGATACCAAGGCGACCAGGGACATTTCGCTTTATGATGCGCGACAGTTGGTCGCCGGCGGTCCGGGCACAGTCATCAGTTTGCGTGTCTTGAGGGCCGGAACAAAGCCCCAGACGATCAAGGTAACGCGTGGAACATATAAAATACCAACCGCCGAATCACGGATCGAAACCGGTAAGATCGGCGTGGTAAAGGTCTACAGCCTCGAGGACGGTGAGGCCGATGATATTCGCGGCCAGGTGGCGAGCCTGGTCAAACAGGGAGTTCAAAAGCTCGTGCTCGATCTAAGAAGCGTCGCCGCCGGCACGCTTACAGAAGGGGTTGCTGTTGCGAACTTGTTTATCAAGAACGGTGAGATCGCCAAGGTGGTCGGACGCGAGAATAAGGTCATAACCTCATATACGGCCGACCCCGCCAAGGCAGTATTTGACGGTAGCATGGCTGTCCTTATCGATATGGGCACGGCTGGTGCGGCAGAGGTTGTGGCATCGGCGATCCTCGATCGCAAACGCGGCGAGGTCATCGGAGAACGGAGCTTTGGTTCCGGCACTGAACAAAAACTATTTCCGCTTTCAAATGGCGGCGGATATCTGCTGACGGTTGCCAAATGGGCATCGCCCAGCGGAACACCTTTTCTCGGCGAAGACCGGGCGACAATGGGTGTGAAACCGTCGATCGAGGTCAAGAGACCCGATACTCCTGAGCCGCTCGAGGTCGAGAACCTTATCGAACAGCATGATGAGGTAGATCCACAGCCTACGCCGTCGCCTACACCGAAACCTGTGACTGAAAAGCCTGCGGACGACCTGCAGCTAAAAAAGGCTTTGGAAGTGCTCCAGGATAAGCCGCAAGCTATTAAGGCAGGAGCCGGCAGTTAATCAAACGATCACCTTATATCTGATGCCGGGCCCGATGCCCGGCATTTTATTTTGGATTGTTATCATTAGTGAAGACTGCTAAACTCGCCTCAATGCCTGACACTGACGTTACTATTCGACCGTTAGAGGAACGAGACCTCAATGAGTGGCTCCGGCTCCGCAGCTTGTTATGGGACGAGTCGACCGAGGATGAACATAGGGACGAGATGGTAGATATTATCGAGCATTCCGATTCCCAATTTGTAGCGGTAGCTGATATCGGCGACGGGCGGCTTGCGGGTTTTCTGGAGGCAAGCATACGCACGCACGTCGAAGATTGCCAAACTGACAATGTCGGCTATCTGGAAGGCTGGTTTGTCGATGAACGTTACCGGCGACGGGGGATCGGGAGCAGTCTGGTTGGCATGGCCGAAGATTGGGCCAGGCACAAGGGCTGTACTGAAATGGGTTCCGATGCCGAGATCGGAAATGAGGTCAGCCATAAGGCTCACGCCGGCCTGGGATACGCCGAGACTTCAAGGCTTGTTCACCTTAGAAAGGAACTGGCATAACGTGAAATCGATCAGATCAAAACTTTTCTTTATTTTTGTTTTGGGCCTGTTGGTTCCGGCGATCACCCTCACGATCGCAGGTCAGTCCACTGATCCTAATTTCCCAACCCCGGTCGAGATCAGCGAGATCAACGGTATGATCCGTGCACGCGACATAGGTGATTCGCGTTTAACGACGTTCTATTACACTTTCGACGGCGGTCAGGGCGATATCTTTATTAATGTCGTAACTAATTACTTCTCAGGTGATATCGATGTCTTTGCTGCCGACGGCCAGCGGCCGCTTGCAAAAATGGTGATCTATGCGGACGGCGGGGCGAGTGAGACGGGACGACTAGTGTATCTACGAAAGCCGGAGCGTCTCGTACTTCGTGTTCAGGGCCGCACACCGAATGACGACCCTGCCGTCTTTCGCATAAAGCTTGGCGGTAGTTTCATTGCGTTGTCGGGACAGCAAACAGACGAGGCCCCTGTTGTGTCGCGGGCCGGCGAGCGAAATGAGTCGGGCATCAGGGTCAATTCGGTCGGAACTATTATAGAGGTCGTCCCCAGGCCGCAGGCAACGAAACCACCGCCGACCGCGGTTGTTCCTGCGGAACCCGAAGAGACGGTATCGGCCGCAGTGCCTGAAAAGAACGAACCCATAACTCCTACGCCCGCCGCCCCGGCGAAAAGAAGGACACCGCCGCCGGATGTTGCGACCGTCCTTGGCCAAAAGCCCGCTACGCCAAAGCGCACGAAACCCGATCCCGTTCCACCGCCGAAGGCCAAAGCTCCTCCGCGAACGAAAACGCCGCCCGCAAAGACGGCAAAGGCCCCAGTCGAACCGCCAGTGAAAAAGCCGGACCCTCTCGCGAGTATCCGGCTGGTCGTCGAATTAAAAGATGGCGATGTTATCGAACGGCCAATGAGCGAGGTTGTCAGGTTTAGCGTTGATAAAGGAGTCCTGACCGTCGTAGAGAAAGGCGGCAAGACCTCGCGCTACTCGATACTCGATGTCGCTAAGGTAACGATCGAATAACCTCTCACCTACGCATAGCTATGTAATCCCTTCAGCAGATAGCTGACTCCCAGATAAGTAAATATCACAAGCAGGAAGCCGACGATGGCAAAATAGGCGGAGCTACGCCCCTTCCAACCGCGCGCAATCCGGGTGTGGAGGAACGCAGCGTATGTCAGCCACGCGATCAGGGCGCCGGTCTCTTTAGAGTCGAACCCCCATGGGCGGCCCCACGATTCGTTGGCCCAAATGGCTCCAGTGATAAGAAGCATCGCGAGGCCCGCAAAAGCAAGGCTCGCGGTTTTATACATCAGCCCGTCGAGCGATTCGAGACTCGGCAAACGTTCCCGCAGCTGCTCGGTCCGGAAACTAAATATCAGGACAAACAGAGTCGCAACAAGCGCCGTCAACAGGGCGGCGACCTCAACAGGGTTGGTGTTGAGGCTGAGGAACATATCGCGCCCGTTCCCCTGAACGAACGCCCGCCCCATCTGTTCATGCTGGGCCGCTGTCAATTGGGCGAGTTCCTGAGTTGTGAGGTTTTGGTTTTCGGCCATGGCGAGCCCGGCCGTGACGTATTGGGTCGAGTCCTGCGTTAACTGAGCCTGAAGCCGCGGCAGCACATTGGAGTTGTCCTGCATACCGACAACGACGATACCGATCGACACTATCTGAGCGACAAATGCCAGTTTTAAGAAATAATGGCCGATGGTCTTGGCCTTTTCATTATGCTGATAGAGGTATATGAGGAAGGCCGCGATCGCACATGCGAGCAAGAGACCGGCGATCGCCAGAGCGGGGCCCGCGTATGGTATCTCGAGGCGAAACGGCGCCGAAAATGGTTTTTTGCCTTCGCCGGTCGGGACGAACAACCCGGCTCGATAAACAAATTCGGTATAAACCGAGAACTTACTGATCGTCGCAAGTATCGATATGCCAAAGAGACTCGACCAAATGGCCATCGCCTCTACCTTGATACCGTCCTTGAGCAGGTACATGACAGCGACGCCGAAGCAAACAAGAGCGACACCATAGCTGAGGGACGCATCGCCGACGTGGATCGGCCGCCAATATGAATCAAGTACGGGTGGAAGATCGATAAACTCGTCACCGATGAACCGTGCAAGCGTCAGGATCAATGCGGCGATAGGCAGCGTAAAGGCGCTCAGAATGCGGAAGCTGCGCCGCTGTGAGAGCAGAAGTGTTGCAATGCCGGCACCGAAGGCGAAGGCAAGGCTCATATCATAAAGATTGGCAAACGGTATGTACCGAAAGAACCACGGGCTGGCCATGTTGCCGCTCTCGCGCATAATTGCGATCTCGCGGTCATAGGCGGCGACCCAGCGGACGAGCCAACTCGACAGATTGAAGAACACACCAAGTGCTGCTGTGAAAAAACCGATCCTTTCGGCCATCGTGGATGGCGCGTAGAGATTGGTCAGTTGAAAGAGGGCCGCCAGGATGTAGCATGCCAGGGCCAACATCATCAAGGCACCGTCGGACATGAATTCGCTGCCGATCTGGATCCTTAGTGCGACGACCAACAGCGATCCTACGATCACCATTATCGAAGGCAGGTACGATTTCCAGGTTACGCGATCTTGGAGTCTATCTAGTTCTTTCATAATTGCTGACCCTCGCTGCTGCTTCTAACGTC
>JBBQGO010000090.1:0-8327 GCA_038323125.1 Pyrinomonadales bacterium | reverse complement strand
TTTATGGTTCAACGTGATCGGGTGCCTCGTAACAGTGCTTGCAGGCTATCTTATCTCGCTAACTGTTACGGACGACCCGACAGATAAAGGGGACGAGCTGACGATATGAAAGTAAATGACCTGGCCTCCAGTTTATTGAGTATGTGCGGCCGCGGCCGGCGGCTCGTCTCGCTTTGCGTTTCGCTGACGTTGCTGTCGATGTTTTCGCACACATCAGATGCGCAGGTGCGCTCTGTGTACGATCAGGGAGCGGCCGGGCTGGGGCAGACGCTGAGGCGCCTGAACACGACGGCGAGCGTGATGATGATCGGAGCACATCCTGACGATGAGGATTCGGCCCTGCTGGCCTATCTCGCGCGCGGCGCGAGTGCGCGAACGGCTTACCTCAGCCTGACGCGTGGTGACGGTGGGCAAAACATTATTGGGCCCGAACTGTTCGAGTCGCTTGGCATCATTCGTACCGAAGAGCTGCTGCAGGCGCGTCGCCTGGATGGAGCGGAACAATACTTCGGACGGGCGTTTGATTACGGGTTCTCAAAAACCCTCGATGAGGCAAAACAAAAGTGGGATGAGAAGATCGTTTTGTGCGACACGGTCCGGGCGATCCGGACCTTTCGTCCCATGGTCGTCCTATCGCGTTTTTCGGGTACGACGGGCGACGGGCACGGGCAACATCAGTACTCGGGGTATATTTCGCCCCTTGCGGTAAAGGCGGCCGCCGATACGGGGCCGAGCACCCGATAGGGAACTCCGTGGCGGGTGAGCAAATTTTACACCGGCCAGCGTTTTGCCGCCGGTTCGGCTGCTACGCTGCGGATAAATACAGGGCAATACGATCCGCTGCTCGGCCGGACATATTTTCAGGTGGCGATGGATGGCCGGACCCAGCATCAGTCTCAAAGTCAGGGACGGATCGAATTCAACGGCGACCAGTTTTCCGGGCTTAATCTGGTAGAGTCTGCCGGCGCAAAGGGTACAGATGAAAAAAGTATCTTTGATGGCCTGGATGTTTTGATCACCGGGATCGCCGGTGGGGGCGGAGCCAAAGAAACAACCCTGGCGTCCACACTCGTCTCGATCCAAAAGCTGATCGATCAGGCACGCCGCGACTATGATCCGTATGCACCCGAAAAATTGGTGCCGATACTTGCCGAAGCCTACAAAGCGACCCGTCTTGCAGCGGCAGCCACAGATAGTTACGAAGCAAAGTTCCTGCTCGAGCGTAAAACGGCGGAAATAGTAACCGCGATCCGGCTCGCCGCCGGGCTGCAGGTTGACGCGCTTACGGACCGTGAGACAGCCGTACCCGGTGAGAACGTACTGACGGCGGTGAAGGTGTTTTTGCCCCGAAATGAGATCGTAACGGTCAAGGAGATCTCGCTGAGAACGCGGGACGGCTCGCCGGTATCAAAAGCGGAAGAGCCAAAGGAAACCACGCAGGGCTTTAACCCGCGTGAGGCTGCCGCTGCCGCGTCGTATTTCAACATCAGCGTGCCGGCGAATGCCAGAGCAACACAGCCATATTGGCTCGACGAACCGCGCGACGGCGATCTTTTCCGCTGGCCGGAAACTGACGACCGGACCAGGCCCTTTCAATCACCGCTCGCCACGGCGAATATACGGCTGGACATCGGCGGAACCGAGATAACGATCGCCGAACCTGTTAGTTTTCGATACGCCGACGCGGCCCGCGGCGAGGTGCGCCGTAACCTCGATCTCGTACCGGCACTCTCGATCGACCTTGACCAGAAAGTGCTGATCGTTCCGCAGAGCCAATCCGCACAGACCCGCGTCGTCACTATGAGCATCACAAACAATTCGATGGGAGCGGTGTCGGGTGTGGCCGGTTTGAACATGGGAGCGGACAATGAGTGGGCACGCGGCTCACGGGGCTTTAACCTCAAGCGGCGCGGTGAAAAGGTCAACGTCGTTTTCGACATTACGATCCCTGCGGGTACGAAGCCGGGCAGCTATTGGTTCTCGGCGAGCGTGCTGGCGGGCGAGGCGCTCGCTTCGCAGACAATGAATACGATCGCCTACCCGCATATACAGACCCACCGTTACTATACACGGGCTGAAACGTTCGTCAACGTCCTGGACCTCAAGACCGCACTTGTAAAGGTCGGCTATATCAGGGGGAGCGGGGACGAAGTGCCGGCGGCGATCCGTCAGATGGGGCTGGATGTAGCGATGATCGATGAAAAGGAGCTCGGGTCGGGCGACCTGTCGGTGTTCGACACGATCGTTGTCGGCATACGTGCGTCGGAAACGCGGCCGGACTTTGCCGCCAACAACCAGCGGCTGCTAGATTATGTGACCAACGGCGGCAACCTGATCGTCCAATACCAGCGGCCCGCATTTGCCCAGCAAAATATGCTGCCCTACCCGGCCACGATGGGCCCACGGGTCGTCGATGAGAACGCCGGGGTGACGATACTCGAACCGGCCCACCCCGTATTCAATTTTCCGAACAAGATCTCAAACGACGATTTCAACGGTTGGGTACAGGAACGCAATCTTTATAACTTCAATACGTTTGATGAGAGGTATCTGCCGCTGCTCGAGTCGCACGACGCTGGCGAGGCCGAGAATAAGGGAGGATTGATGGTCGCGCGAGTCGGTAAGGGAACTTACATCTATAACAGCTATTCGTTTTTCCGACAGTTGCCGGCCGGGGTCGGCGGTGCATACCGCCTGTTCGCCAACATGCTGGCGCTGCCTAAAGCGGACCTCAAATGAGGCAAACCGCTATTCGATCGTCACGAGTACCTGGCCGCCCTTGACCGAATCGCCCTCGGCCGCTCTCAGCTCTTTTATCACACCATCCTTGGGTGATCTCATCTCGTTCTGCATCTTCATCGCCTCGATGACGATCACGCCTTCGCCTTTTTCGACGGCGTCACCCTGTGCTTTGAGAATACGGACGACCTTGCCCGGCATGGCCGTCTTTATCTCGGCAATGCCATCGGCCTGTTCCCCCGCACCGGCGGCACTTCGCAGCCTCTTCGGGTCCGATAGCCGGACCTCGATCTCATGTGTGCCGACACGCACCTGCAGCGGCTCAGCCGGATCGGACTGAGGCGACACAAAGGCCTCGAACACGCGGCCCTCGCTTTTCAGCAGAAATACATTGGGTTCAGGTTCCGAAGCCTCGACATCATAACTGCGGCCGTCGATCGAGGCCGTGACCTTTCCGTCCGTCTCGGTTAACTCGATCTGATGCGTTTTCTCGCCTATCTGGGCGTTTAATTTCATTGGTGATCGATTCTATCTTCTGCGGCTTTCCGTTCGATTTTTCGACGAGATGTGCTTTACCAAAACCTGAAAATTGATGTTGCGGCCCCATCGCCGTTCTAACAAATATACGACCCGACTGTCGGCGGCGGCACAGCCGCTCAGACCTACGTTCTCTAACTGCGAAGCACCGCTTCACCGCAAATAGACGGGCACAGCCCGAAAGGCAAACAAGAGACGGTGCCCGGACAGCGAACAACCGGGCCCCTGCCCCGCGACATATAGTGGTAACACATGTCTACTGCCGATTCGCAACATCGCCCAATCCTATAACCATCCTAGTGCCTCCGTCGTGTTTTTGAGATTATAGCAGAACTGCGTCGGCCTGGGGCCCGCTGGTCCCACCTAGCCCACGGCGTCCTCGTCCTCTACGATCCGTCTCAGCCTGAGCATGTTGATCCTTTTCTCGTCGGCCTGCAATACCTCGATGTCCAGGCCACGCATCACCAGCTTTTCGCCCACCTTTGGTACGTAGCCGGCCTCGCTGGTGACGAGTCCCGCGATGGTCGTAAAATCTTCGTCATCCTCAAACTCGATATCCAGATGGCGTTCGATCTTGTCGATCTCGGTCGAACCTAGCACGTCCCAATAGCCGTCCGAGCCCTCGACTATCTCGATTATCTCTTCCTGGCCCGTATCCTCGTCCTCGATCTCGCCAACGATCTCCTCGAGTATGTCCTCAACCGTGATCAGCCCCGCGACACCGCCATATTCGTCAATGACGATCGCGATCTGGACATGGTTGGCCTGCATTGTCTTGAGCAGCTCGGCCGCTGTCTTGGTCTCGGGCACAAAGAACGCGTCGCGGATGACCTCGCTCAGCGGCTGGCTTTCGCGTCCCTCGGCCCATGCCTGCAGCAGGTCGCGGACATAGATCATCCCCTCGATATTATCGATCGTATCGCGATAGACAGGCAGGCGTGAATATTTTTCCTCGACGATCAGCGTGCGTGCGTCGATGATGGTCGAATCGATCGAAAGGGCTCGGATCTCGGTCCGCGGCGTCATTATCTCGCCCGCCAGCGTTTCGCTAAACTCGACCATTGTCTCGATCAGCTCGCGCTCGCTTTCTTCGAGTATTCCCTCGGCCTCACCGACCTCCATCAAGGCCTGAAAGTCCTCTGTGTGGTCATCAGGGTCCTCTTCAGGAGAATCCGGCGTGGTGGTCGATTCCAGCTTGATGCGGGCCTTGGTTCGGCCCCGCACGGCTATCGGTTCCAGAAAGAACGAAGCGAGTGTATAAAGCGGCCGGATGGTCGGCAGCAGGAACAGCAGTTTGGTCTCCGTTTCATGCTGGATCAAAAGCCGCGGAATGATCTGCCGCAGTAGGACGGTCGCGATCAACCCGACGGCAAGTGCGATAGCAAGCAGTTGCACCTTGTTGTCGGTCAAGGAGCTGACGATCACCGTCAGCAGAACAGTAAAAACAACAAGCAGCACCTGGATCGTCGACGAAATGGCAAAGCGGAACCGCGGGCGGTTTTCAAGTATCTCGCGCAGAAACTGGACGGACGACCTCTTGTCAGCAAAGTCCTCATCGGCCGAAATGCGGCGCAGGCTGACATCCGACAGATGGTAAAATGCCATATCGACAGTCGCCAGGAAAACCAGCGCGATCAAAATAATCACAGCTATGATTATTTCAAATATCATACCGCTTGATTTTACGCTGTTTGAAAATGTGAGCAAATCTCAGAGCCATCAATTCAGTGCGTTTTTAGATATTCCGGCTATTCGCTCTCGGGCCGTCAAGGCGCAGTTGTACGTACGATTTGGGCTGATATTCTTCGCGAAAATGTATACTCTAGTCGCGAAGGATCTAACATCTTTCGCGAAGGAATTAAAAACCTTACCGAAGGATGCCGTCTTCTTCGGTAAAATCTTCGGCCGGTCACGAAGGATGTGGGACCCATCGCGAATAGATTGAGATGCTTCGCGAACAATTCGAATACTCTGACGATTGGTGAGGCATCTGTCGCGAACGAGATGCGCAAAATCCCGAAGAAATTGAGGTCATTCGCGAAGAAAGTGAAATATTTCGCGAAAAACGAGATCCGCTTCCGGGAGGATATTGACGTAATCGGCAGTGTTTACAGCACTATTGGCCATATCAGGATTTATGGTTGCAACGGGGTTCGCGTGGAAAGGTGTTTTCTCAACCTTTCTTCCTTCGCGGTCTTTGCGGATGCGGGCAGCAACCGATCTAGACAGGATACTATCAAACGCGTGTCGGACATTTAGGCGTTCATTGTTGTACTTTCTGCTCGGCGATGGTCATACATTCTAAGGCAGCGGGGCAGAGAATGTTCAAAGGTTATTTGACAATCGCGTGAAATGGGTTTAATGTGATTTCACATCGTTTCTCGCAGCCGTATTTTCTTTTACATAAATTATATTCGGCCTTATCTATCCCAAACGGTCGAGGAAACGAGTAAATGCCCAAAATGTCACTAGCTCTCAACTCCCAGTGCGCTACACGTGCGCTTAAACATCTTTCAGCCCTTATCGCTGATCTAAAGCTAACCAGAAGGTCTGTCAGCGTGTTGCTGATCTTCATCTTGCTTGTGCAGGTGTTCACTATTGGCTCGGTGCAGAGAACCCAAGCGAATTCTAAGGCACCGATGGCCTCGGTCCCGATATCGGCGCCGCCTCAACCATTCACCACTACGCAATCGGGCGGCATGCCGGATGTGGTTAGCCTCGCTGCAATGATATTGCCGAATCTTTCGACTATGCTGGCGGAACCTGAATTACCTGCGTCCTTTGTTCCTCCTGCGGACCCCGCCTTCAGCCAGAGGTTCGTTGCCGGGGTCGCATCTCTTTTCGGATTGATACGAACTCGAACGAAGGCGGCAGCGCTGACAAACGCAACCGTTCCTAAGCCGTTTGCTGTCGCCGGGGCGGTCAAATTCGACTTCGACGGCGATGGCCGGGCGGACATTAGTCGGTGGCGTCCCGCGAATCATGAATTCAGGATAAAGAAGAGCAGTGACGGAACCTTTATGAGTATTACGACTCTCGGTTCGTCAACCTCGGTCATTGCTCCTGGTGATTTTGACGGAGACGAGATAACGGACCCTGCGGTGGTAGACGGGGGGAACTGGACCTATATCGGAAGTCAGAACCAGACGACGTACACGATTGCCTTAGGGCAGACGGGCATTCCGATGGCGGGCGATTATAATGGCGATGGCGTAACAGACGCTGCGGTTTTTCAGCCTTCGAGCGGCGACTGGTACGTGCGGTATAGTGGAAGTTCGACCACGGAACCTCCTCATCATTTCGGGCAGGCGGGTGACATCCCGATCCAAGGCGACTTTGACGGCGACGGTAAGAGCGATCTTACGGTTTACCGTCCAAGTCTTGGCGCATGGTATGTAGCGACCAGTTCAAGCGCATATGACGATTATCTGGAGCCTCAAGTTTGGGGCAATTACGCCGATCAGCCCACCCCGGCGGACTATAACGGTGACGGCATCACGGATTATTCCGTGTGGCGGCCGACCTCAGGCGCATGGCATACACTTGAGAGCATCCCTTTCGAGACTGAAGCGAAACCGGTTTATGCCACTCAAAATCTTGGGTCCAATGGCGACACCGCCGTTACCTCTGCATACACCAAACAGATCGGGGGTACGGTCACCGGATACGAGATGGCGGGGGTGCGCCTTGATGCTAAAAACGCAACCGGCGGTACCAATTTGTATTCTCAGAACTTCTCATGGAGCACTTCGCTTGTAAACCTGCCGGGACGCTCGGGCATGAACGCGGGTTTCGGGATCGGTTATAACTCACTCGTCTGGGCCAAGGTGGGATCGGCCATGTACTTCGACCCCGACAACAGCAATGTTTCACCCGGCTTCCGATTCGGCTTTCCTGTGATCGAGCCTGTTTACTATGACAGCGGCAAGGGCCGATGGGCGTATTTGATGGTCACGCCCGGCGGAGCGCGTGTAGATTTTCGCCAGTTGGGGGCAAGCGGTACATTTGAAACCGCAGATTCGAGTTATACGCGCTTGGTCGCAAACGTGCCGGGTAACCCGTTCGCCCCAATAAACAGTCCTGTCGAGGATATTGAAATCACCGTTACGACAACCGACGGTACTCAGGTCAAATATAACTGGAAAGGCGGAGCTTTCCGCTGCAACTAGATCAAGGATCGAAATGGAAATTATATCAGCGTTGCTCACAACTCTGCCGGTCTCCTTACTAGTGTAACCGACACGCTTGGACGTGTGATCAATGTAAATTATGACAGCGCCGACGCTCCGATCTCGATAACCCAGACATGGAACACGGGGACCCACACATGGGCAACGTTCTCGTATAGTACACAGGTCGTCACCACCAATTTCAATGCTAACTTGACGATATTCGGCCCGCCAAATACGACGGTACTCAAGGTACTGGACAAGATCACATTCGCAGACGGGTCAAACACAAGGTTCCTTTACAATTCGTATGCGCAAGTGTCGCGGGTAGAGAACTATGCACCCGATAACCACAAGCTCAACCACGTCCAAACGAATCTCGGCTCGATCTCGGACCCAACCGTGCTGGACGACTGTCCGAGAGTATCGGACACATACAGTTGGGCCGAGAACTTCAATGGGGTGAATGGCAACCCTTCGTGGACGCGTGTCACCGCGACAGCTCCGGTGGCTGTGAATTACAGTCCACCGGACGGATCCGGCACCATATCGGCCAAGATGGTCAAGGTGTTTATGGAGAACCATCCCGACCAGCTTTATTCAAAGATCTACTTCGGAAATTCCGGATGGAACGACGGCCTGCCAATTGCCACGGAAGATTGCCTGGGCTCGGACTCGGGATGCTCAAACCGCAAGCGCTGGACACTGACTCACTGGGAACAGGATTTGTTAGGAGAGGTCTATACCCCCTACATTTACAACCCGCGCGTGAACGAGAGTAAGGTCGGTGACGGCACAAACACAAAACGAACAACCATTACTTATATTGAACCGCCCGAGCAAGTAGAGGGGAACATCGCATATCTCGGATTGGTCGATGAG
>JBBQGO010000089.1:0-8472 GCA_038323125.1 Pyrinomonadales bacterium | reverse complement strand
TTTGAAAACGCCGCCCGCCCCGCTAAAAATTAAACTTTATAGAAACGGCTTATTTATATGAAACTATATTTGCCACGATGCAAAAAGTGGAATATAAATTAGCTCGATATGAAACAGTGTCCGGTCTGCAGAACAACCTATCCTGATCCGACGCTCCGTTTTTGTCTGGCGGACGGAGCCCAACTGATCGAAGATGCCGGTGAGCCGACCCTGGTTCGGCATGCTGAGCCGATACGCGTTGACATCGCGGGGCGGGGTCAACCGACCCAACCCGTAAATCTCGCCGCGCCGCCCACCGGTTCGATGAGCAGCCTGCTTAAAGTGCTCATCGGCCTGTTCGTCTTGGGTATTTTTGTAATCATCGTGACCGCCGGTGCCGCATTTATCTATCTAAACCGTGGCGATGATGCAGCATCCCCGATCTCCGCGAATCAGAATATTAAGACAGCACCCTCGCCGACCTCAAGTGCTGCTGCGGATGAAACCGACGAGCTCAAAGATCAGATCGCCAATCTTGAAAAGCTGCTGAATCAACAAAAGAGATCAGATCAGCCGTCAAACATACCGTTGACATTGCCGAACCAGCCCGCTGCCACAGCTACCGCTAGGGTACATTCACCCGGCGACGGGTTTTTAGCGCTTCGCACGTACCCAAACAGCCAGGCGGGCACACGAGTACTCCAGATCCCACACGGAGCGATCATTTCGGTCGGCGGATGTTTGAATGTCACCAAGATAGGTAAAAGGTCCGGCCGATGGTGTCGAGCAAATCACGACGGATACTCAGGCTGGGTGTTCGATGCTTTTTTGATCTACTAGAAAGAGAAAGAGTGCGGCTTTTTGGAAAACCGCACTCGGTAGGTTTATTTGGTAGGTTATAAATGAAGGGTATGTATGAATGAATCGTTCAATAACGGTTGAACGTGACCGAAGGGGGATAATAGAACGTCCCCAATGTTTTGAAATCCTCTGTGTCAAACTCTGCTCGTGCACCGCAATCAAGACACGCACGATAAGAGACCTTTTTACTTGCGAATGGCCGGGTCAATCTCTTGTGCCAACATCCGAACATCGCTCCGACGAAACCGATCTTTTTCCCAAATGTTCCGTCTGTTCTATCTAATACACGCTCCGCTATTATATTTTGTTCCAAAATCGCCTGCATTTCTTTATCGCCGCTCTGGTGCGGCGTTCCCCCTTGTAGTTTATCGACACGTTTAATTGTCGATGGATTTCAGCGAAATTGAGATGAAACAAGTGCCAAAATGGTTTGAAATATTTATTACAGAAGACGCGGTGCTTTCTCTAATTACCTTATTTGGTTAAAATACGGTAAATAGTTCCAGGAGTAATAATATGAAAACGATCCGCGCGCGCGCCTTTGTATTGGCTTGTGTCCTTTTAATTTTCTCTTTCCCCGCGTTTGGCTGGGGCGAGACCGGGCACAAGATCACGGCCTATATCGCTTGGCAGCGTATGACGCCTCAGACCCGGGAGAGGGTTTTTAAGACATTGCTTGCCGCTCCAGAGGACTCGCAGATCGCAACCTTTTATCTGTCATACGGGTCCCGAAGCCAGGAGGCACGCAAGCGCGAGTTTTTCATGCTCATGGCGACCTGGAGCGACATCGTCCGCGACAGAAATTTCGAAAACCGGTACAAAAAATATCACCAGTCCAACTGGCACTACACGGACACGTTCTGGAGCATGACGAATGGCAAGGCGGTGCTGGTCGACGGGCCCGAGCCTAACGGGCAGGCTATGAATAAGATCGCTGAGTTCAGCGCTCTTATTCGCGGTTCGGCACCTGATAGTGAAAAGGCGGTTGCCATCGCGTGGCTCGAACACCTTATTGGTGACATTCACCAACCACTTCACGGCTCGGGCCGCATTACAGATGAAACGCCGAAAGGAGACCTGGGCGGCAATCTTTTCCTCTTGACGCCCAAGGGCACGGCCCGAGATAAACAGCGTAACCTGCATTCGTATTGGGATGGGATCATTGGCGAAAACGTGCCCAACGCTCGGGATGAGTGCGATGCCGTATACATCGATCCTATTGCACAAGAGATCATGCGGCTTTATCCCGCGGACAAATTCCAGGGAAGGCTAAAGATGGACGCTATGGACCAGTGGCAAAAAGAAAGCGTCGAGATCGCGATGAACGAGGTGTATAGGGACGTCAAGTGGTATGAAACTCCGTCAGAGGCATACCGCAAGAAAGCTTTCAGGATCGCGCAGGAACGACTGGCCCTCGCGGGTTATCGGATGGGCGAGCTGTTCGAGCAAGTGTACGGCCCTACTCCCTCGGCCAAATAGGGCACTTTCATAAGGGACCCTCGCGATATCCTCCTCCATTTCGAACAACGGCAAGAAGAGATGCTCGCCGAGTATCCGCGAGATAGTCGAGATCGAATAGCCCTCGAGTGATGCCGACCGCAGCCGTTGATAAGTGATGTCGCGAAACGGGCCACGCTCTTAACTTTGCTATTATTGTCTGACTGACATATCCGGAGGCGCAACTTGTCCGGTGATGGGCTCGGTCTTCAAAACCGTTGTGAGGCTGCGAGAGCGGTCTTAGGTGGGTTCGACTCCCACACGCCTCCGCCATTTGATTCTGGATTCGGGATTTTGGATTTTTGGATTTGAAGATATGACAGAGGAGGAATTCAAGAAACGAACGAAGCAGATCGCTCTTAGGATAATGAAGCTGGTTGAGACACTGCCGAGGAAGCGGAAGTGATCGGAAAACAGCTATTGCGGTCGGGCACATCGGTCGGTGCCAATTACAGAGCAGCTTACCCAAAATGATTAACTGGATCGCACTAAACATGACACCCGGCGTGGGGCCGCGGGCAGCGACGAAGCTGCTTGAGCGGTTCGGTTCGGCCGATGCGGTCTTTCATGCCCGGCGGCCGGAACTCGAATCGCTGCGGCTTAAGCCCGAAACCATCGACAGCATCATTAAGCAAGAGTTTCATGAGCGGGCCGGAACGGAACTCGAACGGGTCAAGGAGCTAGGCGGTGATCTTCTTATACTCGATGACGGCAGCTATCCGTCGCTGCTCAGAGAGATCGACGATCCGCCGATCGTTCTATATGTAAAGGGCGATTGGCAGGCATGTTTCGACCTACCCGGTATCGGCGTCATCGGATCGCGAAAATGCTCGACCTATGGCGAGAATGCATCCGAGATGCTGGCCCGCGACCTTGCATCACGCGGCATCAGCATAATCTCGGGGCTCGCCCGCGGCATTGATTCAGCCGCTCATCGCGGAGCGATCAGCGGCCGGGGAAAAACGATAGCGGTCATGGGGACCGGCATAGACAGCGTCTATCCGAAGGAAAACAACGGTCTGGTCCGCGACATACTTGCCTCCGGCGGCTGTCTGGTCTCACAGTTCCCGCTTGGCACCCCGCCGTTAAAAGACAACTTTCCCTATCGCAATAGAATCATAAGCGGGCTGAGCCTGGGAGTTTTGATAGTTGAGGCGTCCGAAAGAAGCGGATCGCTGATCACCGCGCGTCTTGCGTCCGAACAGAACCGCGAGGTTATGGCGGTGCCGGGTAATATAACGTCCGGAAATTCGTTTGGGACCAACTATTTGATTAAGAGCGGAGCCAAGTTGGTACAGCAGTGGCAAGATGTAGTTGCCGAATTGCCCAGCGAGATCTCAGCAGCGATATTGCCGCCCAGGATCGAGGAGGTTCGACCGGAAACGGCAGTACGTCAGCCGGAACTGGTTCCGGCCGATATGAGTGAAAACGAGCAAAAGGTCTGGGCCTTGTTGACCCCGTCGGACCCGACGCACATAGATATACTGCTTGACGGCAGCGGCCTCTCGTTTGGAGAGCTGAACAGTGCACTGGTGGGTTTGGACATTCGCGATCTCATTAGAGTTTTGCCTGGCAAGCATTACGCACGGCGTATATGATACCGTCAGGTTTTGACATCCGGGCAATTTTCGCTAAGGTAAGCACAAGAATTGACCGCACCGGCGAGCCGGATGATAGTAGTCAAGGACGTCAGCACTTTGAGTGACTGACGTATTTTTTTCAAAATGGGTAAAAGCTTAGTAATAGTAGAATCGCCGGCGAAGACAAAGGCATCAAAAGTGTATCTCGCTTTGAGTATCTAGTAAGACAAAACACCTGAAATATTTTCGGCACATATATATCGAACCCCTCGTCATCAAAACCTTACTAAACCGGAATATGTCAAAGAATCTGTTAATAGTTGAAAGCCCTGCAAAAGCGAAGACCATCGAAAAGATTCTTGGAAAAGATTTTCAGGTGAATAGCTGCTACGGCCATATCCGCGACCTTGAAAAAGCCAGCATGGGAATCGACATCGAAAATGATTTCGAACCCCGGTATATGGTTCCTGATGAAAAGAAAAGGGTCGTGAGTGAACTGAAGTCGTTGGCAAAAAAATCAGATGAAGTATGGCTGGCAACGGACGAAGACCGTGAGGGAGAAGCCATAAGCTGGCACTTGTGTGAAGTGCTGGGTCTTGACCCTGTAACGACCAAGCGGATCGTATTTCACGAGATCACTAAACCGGCGATAGAAGCAGCTGTAAAAAACCCACGCACGGTGAATATGAATCTGGTAATGGCGCAGCAGGCGCGTCGGGTGCTGGATCGCATAGTCGGGTTTGAATTAAGCCCTGTCCTATGGCGCAAGATCAGTACGAGCAATAAAAACCTGAGTGCCGGCCGTGTGCAGAGTGTCGCAGTACGCCTTATCGCCGATCGGGAACGGGAGATCAATGCCTTTCAACAAGAAAGTCATTTCAAAATTGAAGGATTATTTGTAGCCGATGATATAACCGGAAAATCTGTAACATTCAAGGCCGAAGGAAGAAAACAGAATGGTGTTGAGGATGCTGAAACGTTTTTGAAGGGATGTTCAGCAGCTGATTATAACGTAACCGATATACGGGTGAAACCCGGTAAACGCACTCCGGCCCCGCCATTTACCACTTCAACGCTGCAACAGGAAGCATCAAGAAAACTCGGTTACGGCGTGGCCAGAACAATGCAGATCGCACAGAAGCTATATGAAAACGGTCATATTACCTATATGCGAACGGATAGCGTGAGTCTGAGCGCGACAGCTCTGGACGACATTTCGCAGACGGTGAGCAGTCTTTACGGGGAAAGATATCAGCAGTACCGCAAATTCAAAAATAAAAACGAATCCGCGCAGGAAGCTCACGAAGCTATTCGCCCAACCTACACGAGTAAGACAACAATTCCGGAAGAGGAATGGCAGCGATTATATGAACTGATCTGGAAGCGAACTATGGCTTCGCAGATGGCCGATGCCGAGTTAGAAAAAACTACGGTCAAAATAGAAATTTCTACGAATAAAGAAGAACTTACAGCTTCAGGCGAAGTCTTGAAATTCGATGGATTTCGGAAAGTTTATCAAGAAGATAAAGATGAAGATGAGCCGGACGAATCAGCCGCAGGCCTGCTGCCGCCGATGACGGTCGGGCAGTCATTGCCGCTGTTAGAACTCAGAGCAACGGAACGGTTCAGCCGTGCCCAACCGAGGTATACCGAAGCATCACTGGTAAAGAAATTAGAAGAGCTCGGCATTGGCCGTCCGTCCACCTATGCACCAACAATTTCTACGATCCAAAAGAGAGGTTATGTAGAAAAAAGAGATAAAGATGGCACTTCAAGAGCTTACAGGGTGTTGGTACTAAAAAATGATTCCATCAGTAAAAGGGAAGAATCTGAAAATACCGGCGCAGAAAAGGCAAAATTGTTCCCGACCGACCTGGGGCTCGTGGTGACGGATTTTCTGAAACAACATTTTGACGTCATCATGGATTATGGCTTCACCGCCAAGATCGAGAAAGAGTTCGACGATGTAGCTGACGGTAAGTTGCAGTGGAACGATATGCTCGAGGAGTTTTACGGCCCTTTCAAAAAAGACGTCGATAATACCATCGAAAATGCGGAGCGAGTGAAGGGCGAAAGGATACTGGGTAGCGACCCGGAAAGCGGCAAACCGGTGGTTGCACGTATGGCGCGCTATGGCCCGATCATACAGATCGGCAGCGTCGCAGAAGAGGAAAAGCCGAGATTCGCAAAGGTCCCACCCGGGAAGAGCATTGAAACCATAACGTTTGAAGAAGCGCTTGCCCTGTTCAAACTGCAGGACGCGATGGGTAGCTTTGACGGCAAAGAATTGTCGGTCAGCATTGGCCGCTTCGGGCCGTATGTAAAATGGGGTGATGATTTCATCTCTATTCCCCGCGGGACCGAACTTTCGACAGTAGACACGGAAAAGGCGATCGAGTTTATAAAAGCTAAACAGGCGGGGGACGCTCCTGTCGGTGAGTATGACAATAAACCGATCACAAAAGGAACAGGACGTTTCGGGCCTTTTATAAAATGGGACGGTCTGTTCATCAACGTACCACGCCGGTTTGATTTCGAGAACCTGACGCAGGGCGAGATGAACGAACTTATCGAAGCAAAGGTAAGCAAAGAAGCAAACCGTTACATACAACGCTGGGAGGATGAAAAAATCTCGGTGGAGAATGCCCGTTGGGGCCCAGTCATCAAATTCGGAAAAAAGATCATTTCACTTCCAAAAAAAGCCGATGGTACGCGCTTCACTGCGGACGAGGCGGCAGCACTAACGCTGGAACAGGTAAAAAAACTTATTGAAGCCGAACTGCCGGAAGCGTTTGCAAAGAAGACGAGGCCTCCAGCGAAAAAGGCACCTATCAGGAAAACTGGGAACCAGAATGGTAGATGATCGAAACATTCGGACGGTCGAACTATCCTAAGTGCGATGCCGTATACTGGGACAAGCCCGTGAAGTAATCGTGTCCGCAATGCAGTATGCCCTTCATTCTCGAAAAGACGACGAAAAAGGACGGCACGGTCCGCTATTGCCAAAACGAAGAGTGTGATTATAAAATGTCAGTCAAAACCACTGATGCAGTTTTGACTGAGGCGGCCGGCGAAGCCGCAATGACGGAAACTCGCGAATGAACGAGAACCTTCAGTTTCTACAAGCTTTTTTGAAGAACCCACTCAAGGTAGGCGCGATCGCGCCTAGTTCTCCTGAGTTGGCTGCCGAAATGCTGCAGGGAATTACGCCGGACGAACAAAACATAGTCTTTGAGCTTGGTGTCGGAACCGGGGCCATAACACGGTTCTTGAGAGGCGTCATTCCCAACAAGGATGCGTATCTTGGTTTGGAGCTCGACGAGGCGCTCGTCCGGTCACTAAATTCGAAGTTTCCCGATCTTAATATTATCTGCGGCAGTGCCGCTGACGCTTACGCGATCCATAAATCGTCCGGCCTTGGCAAGGTCCGTTATCTGGTTTGCTGCCTGCCATTCGTGTCGCTGCCAAAGGAAGTGAGCGACAGCGTATTGGTGGAGATCGAGAAGTTTATGGATGATGGATGCGAGCTCCGCATCTTTCAATATGCCCACGGCTATTTTTTACCCCCCGCGGTCAAGCTTCGCGACTTCCTTCAGAACCGATATGGCAAATCAAAGCGAAGCCCACTCGTTCTTAAGAACGTACCCCCCGCTTTTACGCTTACTTGGTCTACGATCTAGTTGTTATATACGAGGGCACGGGTGCCTATCCTTACATTTAATGGAGAGAAAATTAGGTTAAGACGCAGGTTATCCGGCGCATTCTTGATCTACGCTTTGCTACTTCCGGCCGTTGCGTTCGCACAGAATGCGGTCGTAGCAGCCGCCGCGGCAGTTAGCGTTTACACGGCACCAAAGGCGGATATCGACAAGATCAAAGATGAGGGGATGAACCGCTCGCAGGTGATGCAGACGCTGAGTTATCTGACGGATGTCATCGGTCCTCGCCTTACAAATTCTCCTAATATGAAGCGTGCCAACGAGTGGACGCGTGACACGATGTCAAAATGGGGAATGCAGAATGCCAAGCTCGAGTCGTGGGTCCCGTTTGGCCGCGGTTGGTCGTTAAGGTCGTTTTCGGCCCAGGTGGTGGAACCACAGACGATACCGGTGATCGCCTTTCCAAAAGCATGGTCTCCGTCGACAAAAGGCGCCGTCACGGCTGACGTAGTGATCTTTGATGCGAAGTCCGATGCGGACCTCGATAAGTTAAAAGGAAAACTGGGCGGCAAGATCGTCCTTGTCTCGGACGTACGAGAGGTAAAGGCAGAGGACAAACCCCTTGCAGTACGCAGGGACGAAGCTGAACTTAAGACAATGGCGGACGAGACTTCGCCAACCGGCCCGCCCCGCCCGGCCCCACCCGCACCGACCGAGGAGGCGCGCCAAAAACAGCGTGAACAGCAGATGTTCAATATAAAACGTATGAACTTTCTGCTGGACGAGGGACCTGCTGTAGTCGTTGACAACAGTACTCGCGGGAGCGGCGGCACGATCTTTGTTCAGGGGGCTTCGGTGGTTCCGGAGATGCCGCAGGGCACCGGCCCGTTCGATCC
>JBBQGO010000088.1:0-8497 GCA_038323125.1 Pyrinomonadales bacterium | reverse complement strand
AGCTATTGCCTGAGACGCTTTTTGGGGATCTGCGTTTTTTGCAGTTTCGCGGTTGACTTACATCTCAAGCGTGACTATATTGACGAGTGTCCCGAGAAACTGAAAGACAGCGGACACACAATGGCTGTATCCACACAGTCGCTAGTAAATTAGATCTAATCTTTGAAAAGACAGGAGAATCATTTTATGAAAAAGGTATTTGCACTTTCGGCAGTACTTGTAATGGGAGCTTTAGGAATGGCATGCGGTGACGCAGGCACTAACAATGCGGCGAGCAACGCAAACAAAATGACCGCGAATGCAGTCAATGCTGCTGCCAATGCTGTAAATGCGGCGGCGAATCAGGCCCAGTCGGCTGCGGACGCCGCCCAAACGGCCGCGAACGCAATGTCCAATGCGGCGACCGGCGCCAGGCCTGCCGGTAACATGAATGCAAACGGCAATGCAAACGCGAATGCCAATATGAAGAAGTAACTTAATTGAAAGCTTTTTATTGCCCGGCTGTTCCTGACGGCCGGGCTTTTTTTGTGGCTCGGTCAATTCGACAATTGGCTCTTGAGTTCGTCGACGGTAACCGCCGGCGTCTGACAAACAAAGCCCTCACACACGTACGCTGTCGCCGAGCCTCCGATCATCACACGATCTTTTAGCGGCGGCACGGTTGCGGCATCTCCATCAGTTACCGCATTCACGATCACGGCATCCGGAAGATACGTCTGAAGTAAAGCCGATTTCAATTCGTTGTCAGGCGAGCCGATGACCACAACCTGTTTGGTAGGTGCGATGTAGAAATCAATGGCGCACAGAGCCCGGCCATAACCCTGCGGGTGTCGCCTGAGCATAGATGCGGATAACCGGAGCACCGTCACGGCGAACCGTTCATATTTGTCTTCGCCGACCAGTTCGGCCAGTCTAAGCAGTACATCTGCCGCAACTGAGTTGCCGGACGGAGTAGCATTGTCGGCATGGTCTTTGTTTCGGACTATCAATTCCTCATGATCGTTGGAGGTAAAGAAGAATCCGCCATTCTCTTCATCCCAAAATTCGGTGATCATTAGATCAGACAGGCGCCGAGCTTCGATCAAGTAGTCCGTATCTCCCGTCACTTGATAAAGGACGATGAGGCCGTCGGCCACATTTGCATAGTCTTCAATATATGCGTTGAGCTTGGCGTCGCCATCCTTCCAGGAGCGGAGCAGCCTGCCGTCGAGTTGGAGGTTATGGAGGATAAAAGCGGCATTCCGCTTCGCTATCGCAAGATACTCGTCATTTCCCAATACACCGGCGGCATCCGCAAAAGCGGCGAGCATGAGGCCGTTCCACGCCGTCAACACCTTTTCGTCACGAAACGGCTTAATGCGCTTTTCACGCTCTTCGAAAAGCTTTTCCCGGCTTCGTTCGAGGACATGAGACAGCGTCTCTTTTGCGGCATCACGAGCGGCCTCAGAACCGTTTGAGTCCACGTCCTTAAGATTTAATATGTTCCTTTCTTCAAAGTTCCCCTCGGCAGAAACGTCGTAATGGTTATTGAAGATCCGGGCGTCGTCCTCACCGATGACCGCTGCGATCTCTTCGGGGGTCCAGACAAAGAACTTACCTTCTTCGCCCTCACTGTCTGCATCTTGCGATGAATAGAAACCGCCCGACGGATCGAGCATCTCACGCCTGACGTACTCCAATGTATCGATCGCAACACGTTTATACCGTTCGTCACCCGTGACCTGGAAAATGTGCAGATAAAGGCGAATAAGCTGCGCGTTGTCGTACAGCATTTTTTCGAAGTGCGGCACGAGCCAGATCGCATCGACCGTATATCGGTGAAAACCGCCGCCGAGTTGATCGTAGATGCCGCCGCCGGCCATCTTATCGCAGGTGTGGCGCACTATCGCGAGGGCACGCTCGTCCCCTGTTCGATGGTGATACCGAAGCAGGAACTCCAGCGACATCGAAGGCGGGAATTTAGGAGCACCGCCGAATCCTCCGTTAACACTGTCGAACGACCTGGAAAAGCTGGCGAAGGCCTCATCCAGCAGATCGGAAGTCAAAACACCGGCTGTCGTCTCGGCAACACTGAGCCGGCGTATCTCGTCAACTATTTGATTTGCCGACAGTTCGAGCTCGTCACGCTTCTCGCTATACGCCTCAGCGATACTCGCAAGGATCTGCGTCCACGAGGGCATACCGTAGCGCGGAGCAGGAGGAAAGTAAGTACCCCCGAAAAACGGGCGCTTGTCCGGAGTCATAAACACGTTCATCGGCCAACCGCCGCGCCCGGTCGTCAGTTGGACGAAGTTCATATAGATCTGATCTACATCAGGGCGTTCCTCCATATCCACCTTGATATTTATAAAATGCTCGTTCATTATCGCGGCCGTTGCTTCATCTTCAAACGACTCGTGTTCCATAACGTGGCACCAATGACACGCTGAGTAGCCGATGCTGACCAGTACGGGCTTGTCCTCGGCCTCGGCCCGTTCAAATGCTTCAGCACCCCACGGATACCAATCCACCGGGTTGTGAGCGTGCTGGAGGAGGTACGGACTAGACTCGTTGATCAGCTGGTTCGTGTGCTTTTTCATTGCCTGCATAAGTGAATTGTTTCACGAGCAAGAGCCCGAGGCAACTTTTTGAAACTCCATCATCTTTCTGTTATATTAACGGCATCGAACCATGACCCCCCGTTGTCTTTCAAAACTCCGTCCCGTGAAGCAGCGAGCGAACCTCTTCGCCGGTGATTGATCTTTCATCTTGTTCAGAGCGTAAACACTAACTCTTATCCCATCCCATTAGCACGTCTCTATCGTGCACTCTAAACGAAAGGAGAAATAGCATGACACCGTCAACAGAATTACAGCGTCCCATTATTAAAACCGAACTTCCGGGGCCGAAATCACTCGAGATCATCAACGAAGACGCACGCTACGTTACACCCAGCTACCCGCGTCCTGACTATAAGCTTGTGGCAGATCACGCCAGCGGCGTTTGGATCACCGACCCGGACGGAAACGTCTTTCTTGACTGTAATGCGGGCGTTGCCGTTTGCTCGACCGGCCATTGCCATCCTGAGATCGTTGCTGCTATCCAGAAGCAGGTCACCGAGCTGATCCATTTATGCGGTACCGACTTTTATTATCGCCACATGCCGGAGCTGGGCAAGAAGTTCGAAGAGATCTGTCCCATCGAAGGCCCGACCAAAACCCATTTTGCAAATAGCGGCGCCGAAGCCGTCGAGACGGCGTTAAAGCTGGCGATGTACCATACACGGCGGCAGAAATTTATTTCGTTCTTTGGCTCGTTTCACGGCCGCACGCTCGGAGCTCTCAGCCTTACCTCGTCGCGTAAGGCTCAGCGGCTGGGCTTTATGCGGCAGGCTCTGGACGTCGTTCATATCCCATACCCCAACAAGTTCCGCCATTTTGCGACGGATCAGCCATCGGACGAAGCCACCGTTACCCGTGACGTAATTAACTGGATCGAGAAGCGCCTGTTCCAGACCACAACGCCCGCCGAGGAAGTCGCCGGCATCGTACTGGAGGTCGTACAGGGCGAGGGTGGGTACATTCCGGCTCCAACGGCATTCGTTACGGAACTTCGCCGCATCTGCGACGAGAACGGGATAATGCTGATCATTGATGAAGTACAGTCCGGTATGGGCCGTACCGGCAAGATGTTCGCTCTCGACCATCATCCAGGCATAAAGGCAGACATCATGTGCCTGGCGAAGGGGCTCGGCTCTGGCATGCCCATAGGGGCCTGCGTTGCACGTGCGGACATTATGGATTGGCACAAGGGTGCCCACGCCTCGACCTTTGGGGGCAACCCCGTTGCATTGACGGCGGCCCTAAAGACGATCGAATTGCTTCAGGGGGGGTTGGTCGACAATAGTCGTGAGGTGGGGGCCTATCTCGAAGCAGGCCTAAATAACTTAAAGGACAAATACGATTGCATAGGTGATGTTCGCGGCCTCGGTATGATGCTCGGCGTCGAGTTTGTAACCGATAAAGAGAGCTTGGCCCCTGCACCGGAGCTTCGCGACGCTGTTGAGATGGCTTGCTTTAAACGCGGCCTGATCATACTAGGCTGTGGAACGAACTCCATACGCTGGTCGCCTCCGCTGATCCTTGCAAAAGAGAATGTGGATGTTGCACTCGAGATATTTGACGACGCTATCGCGGCATCGATCTGACAATTGAGCGCAAAAACGCGAACTACGCTTCATTTGGCGTAGTTCGCGTTTCTTTTGCGAGCTATTCCTTTGGTGATCGCTGACCGCAGACACCTCAAGGGCCTGACTAGCCTTTAGCCTTTTTAATTTCCTCGATCATCACGGGCACTGCATCAAAAAGATCGCCCACGATCCCATAGTCGGCGATGTCAAAAATGGGTGCCTCAGAGTCCTTGTTGACGGCGATTATAGTGCCCGCATTCTTCATACCAACAATGTGCTGTATGGCCCATGAGATGCCAAGGGCAATGTAGACCTTAGGTGCTACAGTTTGTCCGGACGAACCGATCTGGCGGTCGATAGGCAGCCAGTCAGAGTCACAGATCGGGCGTGAAGCCGCAAGGTCTGCCCCTAAAGCGTCCGCCAATTGCTGGGCAAGGGCGATGTTCTCCTGCGATTTGATCCCACGGCCCACAGCAACTATTATTTCCGATCTCGTCAGGTCGACAGTCGCCTTTGCTTCCTGGAACGGGGCCTCGGGCGTCATACGGATCTCACCCACGGCCACTTCCATCGTCTCGACCGGAGCACTTCCCTTTTTGGCATTTTCACCGCGAAAGGCTCCGGACTGAAATGTGACAAAATACGGAGCATCGCCGCCTATTGTGACATCAGCATCGAGTTTGCCGAGAAAAATGCGGCGGGTCAGCGTCAGTTTGCCACCGTCGGCGATGTAGCGTATACAATCGCCGACCATTTCTCTTCCCATGCGAGTTGCCACTTTTGGAGCAAAGTCACGCACCTGATATGTGTGCGACATAATGACGTACTCCGGGCCCGCTGCACCGATCACCTGTTCCCAGGCGTCGGCGTAGCCGTCGGGCGTATAGGTTGCGAGCTTTTCATTTTTCGCTATTATTACTTTTTCAAGATCGTACTGTGAGATGTCGTTACCCAATGCGCAATCCTTATCGCAAGGTATCACTGCCGCGACCTTGAGCCCGAGGTCTTTTCCAATGGACTGCGCCGCAGCGATCGCCTCAAGTGACGTTTTATTAAGAACGCAGTCTTTGTGCTCGATAAATACCAGGATCATATTGCCCGCACCTCCGTACGGAGCTTCTCCACCAGTTCGACTGCGCCGGCCTTGGCATCGCCATTACCGAGCAGTTGAGTTTGCTTCGTTTTAAGAGGCATATAAACTTTTTCGATCTTCGATGCCGAGGTAAAGGCCTCGATGTCGGGCGTAACCTCCCGGATCTCTTTCTTCTTTGCCGCCATAATGCCCTTTAGCGACGCGTACCTGATCTGTGAAATACCGGATTGAATGGTCAGAAGCGTCGGCATTTGGTACGTAAACCACTGATACCAGCCGCTCTCGAGTTCGCGTTTCACACGGAGAGTGTCTCCGAGGCTTTCGCGATCGACTTCGATCACGATCGTTGCGTGCGGGACGCCCAGAAGCTCAGCCAGGATCACGCCCGTCTGGCCATAGCTCGCGTCGTCGGATTGCAGGCCGGTAAAGATCAAATCAGCGTTCTCTTCTCTGACAGCGTCCGCTATCGCCTTTGCTATCTGGTATGCCGAGAGGGTCTTGCTGTCGTCGACGATTATGTGAATTGCCCTTGTTGCTCCGCGGGCAAGCGCATCCTTGATCACAGATTTGGCACTCTGTGGCCCCAAAGTACAAACAACGACTTCGCCGTCGCCTTTCGCCTTGACGGTCCTCAGGGCCTCTTCTAAGGCATAGCCGTCAGACTCGTTGGTTTGCTGAGAAATATCAGCTTCGTTTATCCATTTTTCGTCGCTCGCGATACGCAGCACTGCGTCCTTATTAGCGACCTGCTTCATTAAAACTATGATCTTCATACGTGTGTTGAATCTCCGATAAACGATTCATTTGGAAAGAACTACTGCCCGGTCAATTTCTTAATGATCGACTTTGCCAGGTTTTCGTTGATCTCCTTGTGCCTGGGAACCGGCTGAGATTGTTTTGAGTTCTGATTTGTATACCAATCGTGCTTTCTGCCGTGACGGGCGAGAATGCATCCCATCTCTTCGAGTCGCTTTATCAGGTCACGTCGTTTTATCCGGCCAAAACGAGTTCTTCCACTTTCCTGATATATGGGACTTGATCGGCCTCCAGGTCGGCAAGTAGGTCTGTCAAATTCTCTATCAGCTCCTCTTTGGAAAATCCTTGGGTTTCATAATCAGGATAATCGTTGAGATGCCCGATAAAGAACTCTCCATCTTGCCAATATGTGTATTCAAGCTTTCTCATAGAAACTGGCGCTATTCCGAATATCTCTTAAAGATCAAACAAGCGTTCGTCCCGCCAAAGCCGAAGTTGTTCGAGAGCACATAATCGACATTTGCGTCGCGAGGCGTGTTGGGGACGTAGTCTAAATCACAATCCGGGTCAGGAAATTCGTAGTTAATGGTCGGCGGTAGCTTGTTTTCCTGAATGGCCATGACCGAAAAAACGGCTTCGAGACCGCCGGCCGCGCCCAGGGCGTGTCCTGTCATCGATTTGGTCGAGCTGACCGGAATATTGTAAGCGTTCTCGCCAAAGACCTTCTTGATCGCGAGTGTCTCAAATTTATCGTTGTACGGCGTCGAGGTACCGTGGGCGTTGATATAGCTGATCTGTTCAGGAGCGATCCCGGCATCCTTTAGGGCACGCTCCATCACGCGAATAGCACCCGAGCCGGATTCGTCCGGCATCGTTACATGAAAGGCGTCGCCGCTCATCCCGTAACCGACTATCTCAGCCAGGATGTTAGCCTCGCGTGCCTTTGCAAACTCAAGCTCTTCGAGTATCAGAAGTCCCGCACCCTCGCCGATAACAAACCCGTCGCGTTCGGCGTCAAATGGCCGTGAGGCTCGCTTCGGCTCGTCGTTTCGAGTCGAGAGAGCACGCATCGAAGCAAAGCCGGCTACGGACATTGGTGTTATCGCACTCTCGGCACCACCGCATATCATTGCGTCCGCATCTCCACGTTCGATCATTCGAAAGCTGTCGCCGATCGCGTGAGCGCCGGCGGAACAAGCAGTCGCAGTGGCCGAATTGGGACCTCGGGCGCCGTGTCTGATCGACACGTTCCCGGCGGCCAGATTCACGATCGCCGAAACAATAAAAAATGGTGAAACGCGATCCGGGCCCGAGTTCAACAGCTTTTCGTGTTCCCGCTCGATCGCCCAAAAATCCCCAATGCCGGAACTGATATATGTCCCGACCATATCCGCGTTAGACTGGTCGATAACGAGGCCGCTGTGCCGGACCGCTTCGTCCGAGGCCGCAATAGCAAAATGGGTAAAGGCCCCCATCCGCCGAGCTTCTTTCTTGTCCAGAAAATTAAGTGCGTCAAAGTCCTTGACCTCGCACGCGAAACGGGCAGAATACTTCTCCGCGTCAAACTTTTTGATGTAATCGGCACCATTCTCGCCGTTCATCAAGGCGCTCCATGTCGAAGGCACGTCGTTTCCGCACGGCGTTACCAGACCAAGGCCTGTTACTACTACTCGACGTTTCATAAGTATAGCGGGGAGTGTGCAGTGAGCGGCTCTCAGATGGCGCCGCCCACCGACCTACCCGACCTACGCAGCCTTGTGCTGCTCTACATAGGCGTAAGCGTCGCGAACGCTCTGAATCTTTTCAGCGTCTTCGTCGGGGATCTCGATGTCAAATTCCTCTTCAAACCGCATGACGAGCTCGACGAGGTCAAGCGAATCGGCACCGAGGTCCTCGATAAACCTCGCATTTTCGGTCACTTCCGCTTCGTCGACACCCAGCTCATCAACGATTATTTGTTTGATCTTATCCTGTACTTCTGACATTATTTTCTCCTGTTTTTATAGCGTTTCCAACGTATTTCTCAAACCTTCTGTGCTGTCAATGTTAGCAAATGAAGCGTCACGATTCATCTGTCTGACCAATCCTGTCAAAACTTTTCCAGGGCCTATCTCGATAAACCGCTCTACACCTTCCGCTGTCATCACTTCCATGGTCTGGAGCCAGCGGACCGGTGACGACACCTGACGTGCCAGCTTATCGGCGACCGTCGAACTGTCAGCGTTGGCGGCGGCGTCCACATTATGGATGACTGTAAAATCAAAACCACCATATTCGAGTCCGTCGAGGTCCGCCTCAAGCCGCAACTGTGCCGGCATCATAAGTGCACAGTGAAACGGTGCCGACACATTCAGCTTGATCGCCCGTTTTGCTCCCTTACCTTTCAATATCTCGCACGCACGATCCACAGCCTCTGTGGTCCCTGCGATAACGACCTGTGACGGAGAATTGATATTTGCAGGGCTGCACACCTGGCCCTC
>JBBQGO010000087.1:0-8574 GCA_038323125.1 Pyrinomonadales bacterium | reverse complement strand
ACCGAAAGCTCTGCATCTTTCGAGATCGCCAGGGATGCATGCATTTTGGATACGCTTGCATCGTCGAGCATGAGATCACTGCCCCTCGTCCTTCCGACTGCGACCCGCTTGCCGGCAGAAAACTTGAGTTTTTTCTCGCGATCGACCCCTTGGTGTTGAAACCGCGCAATAAAAACAACGACGGGCTCAGCCGCCACGGTTGTCTCGGGGGAAACAGCTTTTTCGATATTCATCAACGGCATCGTTACGTTCAGCTCCGCCTCGCTCTCGTCATCGTCAGCATCGTCAAAACTAACGTAAAGCTTTACGCCCTCGGTAAAGTAGTCCGGTTTTACCTCAAGGGCCAGCGGAGCATTGGTGTAATAGAGCGAATCGTTAATATGATCGGCAGCCGCAGCCAGGAGCTCGATCTCCAGCCGTGCGAGTGCGTCTTCCGAGTCTGTGGAGAACTTGTCCCACTGCATTTTTAACTTGATGATGTGGGGCACGACGATCCCTTTCCCGGGTTCGAGCTTCGATTCAGCATCGAGTAATCTTTTTAGCCTTTCGATCAATTCGCTGGTGGCCAGACTGCTGGATGGTATCCATTTCCGGCCCGTTAATTCGTCGATCTTGTTCCCGAGCTTCGTCAATAAACCCCGCGTAAACCAATCCGCAATAGCTCCGTTTTTTGAATCTGATGAATTTTGGGGCATTTTACCGGCGGATCGTTCCAGTCGATGACGATCCATGTAATTCAAATTTAACAATATCAGATAATTTCAAGAAAGGTTCAATTCAGGGTCGCTGGCAATGGCGGGCAAGAGCTATTGAATCGAAAGGCAATTAACGGCATAATGGAATCACATCCACTTCCTTCCTATTTCGCTAATATATGAACAAATTTACCATAATCTATGTCAAGGGCCGTGCGGTTGACCGAGGAGCTTCACGCGTATTTGAAGCGATGCCGGGAAAGACGACTCTAGACGTAGAAAGCCATGACCGGGCATCGGCGTTCATAAAAGTGTATGAACGTCTGTCGAAATTCGGCATGGAGATATCTGTCGCAGCGGGAGTGGAAAAAGACTCTAATCCGCTCGGTCTCACGAATGCCGAAGTGGCAATGATCACGGAGGCTAATATATCACTGTGGACTGCACCACTAAGCGGCATACGAATCGAGAAGATCTTATGGAATGGATGATATTGTAAGCGGAGACAGTCGACTAGGGATGAGGTGAATACGAGGGTAATTAAAAGAGCTGCGAATGAAGATCTTCGCAGCTCTTAGATTGAATTTGAACCAATATTTACTTTTCCATAACTCCGAGTACGAAATTGCTAACTGCGAGCAGGCCATTTTGAACGCTCGCGGAATTATACACCAGAGTCGAATTGCCGCCGCCGTCCATACCGTATTGCGGAGCCAGGAAGGTGGCTCCGATCGGCGACGTGTCCTCAATACGGCTTGACACGTAAGGAGCGACGACAACGTTGCCGGTGATAGTTCCGGAGCCGCCGCCATTTCGTTCGATTCCGCCAGCCCCTGTGACAATTATCAATCCCTTGAAGTTGAAATTTCCCTTGAGTGTTAGCTTGCCAGTGACTATCAATAGCCCTCCCCCGTCGCCGGTAAATTCCACATTACCGTCACAAAAGGTTATACCCTGTCCCGTCACATTATTACCAAAGGACGCAGGCGTCGTGCCGCTCGGGAAAAACCGATATGGACGAGCGGTGATCGCTAAACGCTGCATTTCTGCGTCAAGATTTGCCGGGCTTTGAAGCCAATACGGCAATTCGGAACTAACGTTGGATGCAGTTCCCTGTACGTTGCCGTTAAACGGCGGACTCGTACCACCAGCGAGATAGGTCTCGACCAAATCTAGATTACTTGGGTCGGTGGTTCCGATGGGAGGAATAATATCAGTGGAGACTTCGTCCACGCCGGAGTACGTGACGACGGCGGAGGAACCCGCGTTGAAGTGAAAATTAGTCACCGGATCCGTTGTACTGGCCGGCCCGACGAGGGTCAGAGCGGCAGGTGCTGTCAGTCCGTTGAAGAAGTTCTTCTGAATAATAGCGTGAAGTTCTTTCTTGGCTCCGCGCGGGCCATAGCCCGTTGATATCAGAACCAGGCGAATCGGTTCAGGCGGCGTCATTGAGCCCGCGATCACGTTATCGCCCAACACCGTTCCCGCATCGTAACCGATCGGTGATCCAGTCGAGATGATTTGAGGCGAAATCCAGGAAGTGCCATTAAAATCGAGCGCCATTGCACTTCCGACCAGAGTAACTGTCTGCGAATCGAAGGTTATACGTGGAAGATCTCCGGGATTTGAAGTGGTCCGGATCCAACCGCGCATGGTCTTGGTTGCGTTGTAAGGAGTTGTCATTCGGATCGTCATCTCAAAACGATTCATAGCGGGAATGGTCGCTCCGGGGTTGATGGAAAGTCCGGCGATCGCTGGACGGCTAACTGTGAATGTACCAAAGTAAGGGCTGGGTATAGGGCCGCCGCCCAGATTCCAATTAACCAAAGCGGGCGGAGGTGTGTATCTGATCCTAAGAGCTCCTGTTGTCAAACCGGTAATCGGGTCAGTGTTGTAGTACGTCTTCTGAGTTGGGTTGCCGGAGTCAGCATCAAAGAGCTTGCCAGTGACGGCGATCGAGACATTCGACCCGGTGTTATCGGGATCTGAAATTGCGAGAGAGTATGCATAACCGTTGCTGGCAGTGTAGGTCGGTCCGTTCGAATCGAGCGTCACCCGCCCCGTGACACCTAAATCGTTATAGGGCATCCAGCGAGACAGGCGAGGAATACCTGTCGTATCACCCACAGCATTGGACATCGCCGGATTAAGGGCTTTGATATAGTTGATCTGGTTAGCAGGATCAGTAGCTGGTTTCGATGGATCCAGCAGAGGGTTAGCTACGACATTAGCGCAGCCCGGCGAATCATTCTTCTGACAGCGAAGAACGTGAGCGGCCGCTTGAATTCCGCTTTCGGCCGCATTATAGGCTTGCTGCTCGGCGATCACGTCAGTCACGTTTGCCGTATTCCTGGATGTCTCCATCATCAGCCCTGCGGATGCGATCAGCAGCAGGAAGGACACGAGCAGGGCCATCACCATTGCCGATCCTTTCTCGTTCTCTTTATTTCGACTAGATTGTTTCGTTTGACGCTTCATAGACTATAACTCCTGGCATGCGCTCTTTGATCAATACTGGCTAAGCATATAATTCGAATTTCGCAGCGTAACGTCTGATGTGAAAGTTACCTGTTGGTTGGCAGCCTGGCCCTGTACTGGTTCGAGGTCGACAGTTACAGTTATCGTAACCCGGCCTGTGTTTACTGTCGGGACGGACGAAGGAGCCGTCGGAGTTGAACTGCCGCTGATATAATCAACATACTGGAAGAGAACATTACTAATTCGGTTCACGACCACCGAGGTTTGAGGGTTCCCGTTCGGGTCATAACGGACGATCGAGTCCGTAGCGGGATCGAAAAAATATGTGACATCTTCGCCTGGCCTATTAGTCGAAAGTACAGTCGAGCCGGCTGGAGCCGAGCGCGGGCCGTAGTTATCGATATTCGTCCGTAAATGGATCCGCTGCAGATTGCAGTCCGCTATGATCAAGCCATTGCTCGCGACCTTGGTTGCGGGACTTTCATATAGGCCAAAACCAGCATTCGCGATCTCGCGCGACATAATATTCAGGGCCGCCTGCGCTGACGTAAGTGCGTCCGTTTTTCTGCTTTCGCGTGAACGAATGCCAAGCGATTGTCCCAATACCATCGAAACAATGGTGAGCAGTACGAGAATGATCGTCATCGAGATCAGCAACTCGACAAGCGAAAAACCCGATTCGTGTTCGTTATTCGTCATTTTCATTTCTAATTGGACCTCACGCGCCGCAGCACGACGGTTGCCGGAATTGCGGTCTGCCAGCCCGGCGTGGCATTGGCGAGTCTCGCAGTGATGCGGATCTCCTTAAAGGCAGTCGAAACTGTCTCATCTTGAACTCCGGCCGTGATCGGGTCGTTGTCGACCACAGTGCTAACAACGTACGCCGTCCCGTTGGGCAGGGTAACTGGTTTATCAGGTTTGACGCCCCCACGAAGGGCAGGATCCGTAAAGGACGGGGCAAAGTTTGCACTGCGAATCAGTTCGGCCTCGCGTTGAAGTACCGCCAGACTTTGGGCCCGCGAGTAGTTGCCTGCGTTATGGGTGATCGCGTAAGTAATAGTAAGAAAGACCCCGAGCATTGCGACCATAATTACAACCATGGCGACGGAGACTTCGATCAGGGAGAAACCGGATTCACTGGTCACTCGCCCCGGGCTCTTGGCTTGTTGCTTGGACCGGACTGTCCGCAACGACCGGTCGTCAAATTTACTTTTTAGTTTTGCTAACATTGGCTTGGCTCCATTAAACGTTGCTACTTACATTGTCCATTGCTTCGCACCCACTGGGGAGCATTGCAAACACAGCCAGTTTGGGCCGGATACGACCAGGGCGGCCTGGGCGGACAGGTATGAGGGGTACCCGCTGGAGAAGGGGATGGCAGCGGAGTTGCCGTAGGTGTTGCCGTTGGGGTCGGTGTCGGTGTCGGGGTTGTAAGTGACCACACAGCCAAAAGTGGATTGACTTGCAGATTTGAATTAACATTGCTTACATTCGGATTGTCGAACGTCGGCATTGTCCCGCCGCCATTAAGCATAGCAACTGTCCCGGTCGGTGAAACAAAGATCACGTTCGAATTTTGTGAATTAGCAGTTGAAGGCGTACACCCACCATTACAGAAATAAAGCAACGGAACGTCTGGCGGAGGTGTGGAGACGCAGTCGGAAAGTCGAGCGTGGCCTCGTTCATCAAATCGAATCGTCAGCGGGAGCTCTACGCCATTTCCGATAATAGTGACGTCACTCCGGTTCGCGAAATTTACATTCTGGGTCTCGGCAGTTTCGAGTGTGCCGTTTTGATTAAGATCTGTGGTTGTGCTAAACGATGTTGAATTGTTTATTGTGACACGCGACATTTCAGCACAAGTGCTCGCCCGCCGCTTGACCGAATCGAAACGCGCCCTTTCCAGGCCTACCTTAAATTCACGGGCAATGTTCTGGCGCTGCAAATTATCGCCGGCCCGCGCGAAACGCGAAACTGCGAACGCTACAATTATCGAAACAATAACCAAAACAATCAGCAGTTCGATCAAGGACGCTCCGCGCTGCAATCTCGTTTTATTTTTCATTTTTTTCCTCGCCGAATGATTTGACCCAAGGAATGATTTCGGGGCTTCCGGTGCATTACGATCTGCATGAAAGGACACAAGGCCGCAGTTCGTGCGGCTTTTGCAAAGGTAACAGAAACGATTAAAAGTTGTCAACTATTTTTAACATTAAAAAAACAGTAACAACATTAACGCACTTTGCGTTATGTTTCGGGGTACGTAACCCCCGAAGCGTGACCGGGTTTTCGATTCAACAGTCTTCGATCCGGGCGGCTGCCGCTAGGAACGCCTTATTTCCGGTACGTGCAAACAACGGGGTGAGTGGGAACGACCTATCGGGGAATTGTCGTTAGCCGATTATTATTGTGGGCCGGCTTAACGGAGCTACATAATCAGGGATATGCCGTCGGTGCCGCTCCAGACGACTGGTGGAACCCTAGTAGCCCCCGCGCGTCCGATGGTGTTCCTGCACGATCTTCGGCACGGTCGCTGCCCATTCATTCCGAACTTTGGCTTTGTGTTATCGTAAATAAAACTTGGGTTCTCTGTGTGCTTATCAATTAATGAAGGAGCTTTCGCTAAACAATTGTCGTCTCGATAAACGGTATGACATCCGAGATAAGCTGGGTCGAGGCAGCTATGCCGAGATCTACCTGGCGCACGACATTTTTGCTTCCGCCGGATCGATGCATAGCCAGGTGGTGGTGAAGGCCCTGAACGTATTCCTTCAAAACGACCTTGACGCCGATCTGGAGCGCACGCTGATCGAGAATTTTCAGAATGAGGCGATAGCCCTCGATCGTGTTCGACATCCCAATATTATCAGCCGCCTCGGCCACGGTACCGCACGTGATCTGCGTGGCACGGTTTTTCATTATCTCGTTCTCGAATATCTGGCGGGCGGCGACCTTCAGCATTTGCTGAGAAAACAACCCCTTACGACAACCGCAGCCCTGAACTATATAGAGCAGATTTGCGCTGGGCTTGGACATGCTCATGATCGAGGGATCATACATCGCGATATCAAACCGCAGAACCTGTTGCTGACAACTGATCAGTCGACAGTAAAGATAGCCGATTTTGGGGTCGCCCGACTGAGCCTCGCTGATTCACCCATTACACGCGTTGGAACCAATATTTATGCGCCGCCGGAGCATAGCCCGTTATCGGCCGGCCGAACGGGTGGACTGGCATTTGCGAAGCTGACTCCATCGGCTGATATTTACTCTCTTTCAAAGACAGCCTACACGCTGTTTACCGGTGAGCCTCCCCGCGATTACGCAAATCAGCAGGTGACCGATCTGCCGACCGCCGTTCGCAATGAGAAATGGGCTGAAACGTTCGAGCGGGTAGTCCGGAAAGCGACATCCGATGATCCGCGGGAACGTCATCAAACCGTCGCCGAATTTTGGACGGGGCTCTCTGCTATCCGCGCAATGTCGGCCGAAAGTTCCGGCAGTCGTCACCGTTCGGCGTCATCTATCCCTCAGCCGTATGTTTCACGGGGTTATTCACCCATCGCTCCGGCTATTCCGAGTTTTGAAGTGATCGCGGAAATGCCATCAGACTCGTCCGCCGTAAAAGCGACGATCGAAGCAGCCCAAAAGGTCGTCGATTTTCAGCGACCGGCTGCTAACGGCTCACCGCGATTCCCCAATCGGCATTTGCCTGTGAACTCTCATAAAAAGCGGAGACGGCCGGTATTAAGGCGTTTTGCGGCTTTTATGATCTTTGTCGGGATCTTTACAGGAATACTCTACGGCACCGCGAGCTTTATGCGGGGACGCGGCATGCTTCCTGAGATCAGGAATCCGTTTGCTTCGCAAACGGCGATCGCGAATACGGACATTTACCTGAGGCCGAGCCCGAATACAGACAACGATCCCATTGGGCTTGTAACCAAGAATTCGAAAGTGCGGATTGTAAATACAGAAAATAATTGGTATCAAGTTGATGTGGTCGAGCAAGGACGTTCACGGCAGTCGCAGGTCAATGCGACACGCGGATGGCTGAACGGCAGATATCTCGATATGAATGGCAATTAGGCGGCGGGCCGATTTAAGGGAGCGACAGGCTTGAGCATTCTGGATAAAGTCAGGAAATGGATCGATGGTGAAACCTCGGAGCTGGTCCTCGAAGAGGCTGCGCGCAATGCACAGGTAAAACCGCGGAGCAAGGCCGAGGAGTTTATCGTAAAGATAGCCCGCGAGGTCGAAAGCGTTATGCAGGCCGAGATGGTCCCGCTCCCGCAGGGGACTACCATAATCCCCAGCGAATACACCATTTTTCTGAGTTCCGATGACGACAAAGAATGGCAGGGAATTAAGCGAAAGGGGCTGGAACAAGGTCTTTACCATATCCTGGCCGAGCGGGCGAAAGAGATAGCCGGCAAGAAAAAGCTCGCGACGCGGTCATTTGTGATCGAGCTGCGGATCGACGGCACTCTCGAAAAAGGCGATGTCCGCGTACAGCATAGCTGGGAGGATTCAACGGGCAATAAGACCGGTGTCCTGTCGCGTCCCAAGCCGTTTCCTGAGGCTCCGCCCGCACAGAAAGCGGGCGTTCCGCAAACCGATCCAAACTCGAGAGCCCCAAAGACACAATTTGTCGACTTTCAGCCGCCCGCAGCGAGTCCGGCTTTTGCACAGAGTACAGATATTCAACAGGCCGTACCTCTCCCGCCACGCGAAGCTGAGGAAATGACCCATGTAAAAAAACGCGTCTCCGAGCTATACAACCTCGAAATCTGGCAGGGCGGCGTAAGGCAGAATGTGGTACCGATCTATCAAAAAGAGATAGTGGTGGGACGCGGGTCCAAATCGAAACCGGTGGATATATCGCTTTCGGGTGATGTCGAGATCAGCCGCAGGCATTTGACTATCGGTACCGATGGAGCGGGGAATTTCTGGGCGATAAATGAAGGGAAGAATCCTGCGGCGATCAACAACTATGAACTGCCTGCCGGCCAGCGTATTTCTATCACAGCCGGTGTGCCGTTAAATATCTGTAGCTACATGCTTCGGATCCAATCATCCTGACGTATTAAGAAAAGCCCATTGCGTTCGTGATGCACAACGGTTTGCACGAAAGAACTACCTGCAAATCTCCGGAACTTTTAATCCTAATTGATAATTGGTAATGGTCTGGTGGTCATGCGTCGTAATTGCATCGTGAGCCTACTCACATTAAAGCCTTTTCGGGGGCTCGGTTTCATCGTCTAAAATCCACATTTATTTTACCTCCATTCAATAAAGTCAATGTTTACAGTGGTTTGCGTTGTAAGCATTGGTACGATGGGCAATTGTTTAATGCTTTCGCCAACGGAATAATGGCTTAGCTGTTGTTTTTGTCGATATT